>WAMH01000210.1 GCA_015522395.1 Thermococcus sp.
CACCAAAGAGGTAGCTTATCACGTCTATGTCGTGGACACCTAGGTCGATTATTATGCCGACGTCCCTTATCCTCTTTGCCATTGGCCCAACGCGCTTTGCGCTTATCGTAACTACCTTCCCCAGTTCACCTCTCTCTATCAGCTCCCTGAGTCTTAAAACGGCTGGATTAAAGCGCTCTATGTGGCCGACCATGAGAGTGACACCTTTCTCCTCGGCTACCCGAATTATAGCCTTCGCATTCTCTATTGTGTCCGCTATGGGCTTCTCCACGAGGACGCTTGTCCCCTGATTTATGAACTCCAGGGCGACTTCCCTGTGGAGGGAAGTTGGAACGGCTATGTCGACGGCATCTAAGCCTTCCCTTGCCAGTTCTCTGTAATCCGCGTATGGTATCGTTCCGTACTTCCTTGCCAGCTTCTTAGCCCTCTCAAAGTCAGCATCCGCGATTCCGACGAGTTCCACTTTTCCTTCTCTGGCCAGCTCGGAGTAGATCCTGACGTGGTGCTGGCCCATCATTCCAACGCCAACGACTCCAACGCGGAGCATTATTCTCCCTCCATCCCTTTCTTAATCCTCTTCAGAACATCGGCTCCATCAAGGAGATAAAACGCGCGTTTATTCCAAACTTCTTTGCGCTTTCAACTTGGGCTCTGTCGCTCGATACCAAGATCGATCCTGTTGTTTTGGCTGCAGCGATGTAAAATGAATCTGCCGCACGGCATCCCGTTTCAATTGCTATCAGAAACGCCAGCTCAAAGATATCGGACAGGGCTACGAAGTTTAGCTGTTTGAACGTTTCTTCTGCCGTTGTTATTGCCCCTTCCCTTCTCATCCTCCTCACGATTTGAGAGGCAAGTTCGATCTTGAACAACTCCGGCTCAAAGATTGGCTTGCCTTTGATTATCCTAAAAAGCTCTTCTGAGAGTTGAGTTCTATCGGGCCGGTATTCAAAAAATAAATCAATAAAAACTGAAGTATCGGCCACTATCATCGCCTTTCCTCCACAAACGCCACCAGAGGATCTTCTTTAACTTTCTTCCGGTGTTTCCTAGCTATCTCAATGAGAGTATCTCCCTGTGAGAGTACGACTACTCCCTTGGTGCCATCCTTGATCCTGAGCTTCTTGAGGGGGACAAACACGCCGTCTTTGTAAACCACCTCAATTTCCCCCATTCACGTCACCTGGAGAGTTCTTCGAGAGCGCTGACTATATAGTTTATGTCATCCTCGCTCACAGCTGGATGCACCGGCAGGCTGAGGACCCTCCTGCTCGCCTCTATCGCGTTTGGACAGCAGTCCTGCTCGTATCCGAGCTCCCTAAAGAGCGGCTGGTGGTGGAGGGGCAGTGGGTAGTAGATTCCGGTTCCAATTCCCCTCTCCCTAAGCTTCTGGGCAAGCTCGTCCCTGCTCAGCGGGAACTCTTCCCCAACCTTTATCGTGTACTGGTGGTAGACGTGTTTGACGTTCGGGGCGACGTAAGGTGGAGTCAGCCCGTTTATCTTGGATATTCCCTTGGTGAGCCTTTCGGCGTTTCTCCTCCTCGCTTCGTTCCATCCGTTCAGCTTCCTCAGCTGAACCCTTCCGAGCGCTCCAGCGATGTTGGTCATCCTGAGGTTGTAGCCGAGGGTGACGTGGTAGTAGCGCTCCTTCTGACCATGGCTCCTTATGAGCCTTGCCCTCTCCGCTAATTCATTGTCGTTTGTAACGACCATTCCGCCCTCGCCGGTTGTCATGTTCTTGGTCGGGTAGAAGCTGAACGCCGCTATGTCCCCAAAGGTTCCGACCCTCTGGCCGTTATACTCTGCGCCGTGGGCTTGGGCGCAGTCCTCGACAAGATAAAGCCCGTGGTCCTCAGCTGTCTCCTTGAATGCTTTCATGTCAGCCGGCTGACCGTAGAGGTGAACGACGAGAATGGCTTTGGTTTTATCAGTTATCTTCTCGAGAACGTCGTTTGGATCGAGGTTGAATGTTTTAGGGTCGATGTCTGCAAAAACCGGCTTGGCCCTCTGGAAGAGGATCGAGCTGGCAGTGGCAATGAACGTGAAGGGCGTTGTTATGACCTCGTCCCCGTCCTTAATTCCAAGGGCTTTTAGGGCCACGTCAAGGGCGGCGGTCCCGTTGGCAACGGCTATTCCGTGCTTGGCTCCTAAATACTCAGCAAACTCCCTCTCGAAGGCTTCAACCTCTTCTCCATGGGCCAGCATTCCGCTTTTGAGAACCTCGACAACGGCGTTTATTTCCTCATCACCAATGAGGGGTTTAGCTATGGGTATGTTTCTCATTCTTTCCCCTCCAGCTGTAGCTTTAAACCTGGATAAACTTCTCGAATGAAAAGAAAGTGTTTGTCCCTGCTTACAAGTGTGAGTTGGCGGTTTAGTGCCACCGCCGCCACTACTGTATCCACGGCGGGAACGGGTGTCCTCTTCTCCACCATTGCCTGAGAGACCTCTATTGAGAGGAGATAATCATCGAGCGAAGGGGTAATCACTGTTAGGTCGAGTGTGGTGGCTTTGGGAAACTCCACCACGTTGAGTATTGTAGTGTAGCCCCTGAGCTTTTCTCCAGATTTTGCTGCCTCAATAATCACGTTCGTGTCGTAAAGCTTTTTGTCCTCTCCCATTCCGCTTCCCTCGCTTTTTTGTAGGCTCTCTCGTACATTTCCAGTGGCATCTTCGTTACTTTCTTTTCGAAGTCTCCTCCCAGCATCTTTAGGATATCCTTTGCCGGGAGTTCGAGGTTGCCCTTTTCCAGTCTTTCGAGATACTCGACTATAGCTTTTCTCGCTACTTCGCTCCATCTTATCTCGCTGTATTCCTTCATTTTTTTGTACACATCCAGTGGTACCGAGAGTGTTATGTTCGGCATAGGATCACCGGAAAATACTATGTGAGTTCACATATTTAAGTGTTTCTTTAGAGATCTTTTTCCTTTAAATAGCGCTCGTAGTCTTCTTTCCTTATTTTAACCTCCCTCCCACAGTGGGGGCACTTGAAGATAACATTCTCTTCGTCTTCGCCGATTTTGTCTTTCTCCTCAAGCTTCCTGCCGCAGTAGCATACAAAACCCTTCAGACGAGCGGGATTGCCGTAGACGAGACCAAAGGGTGGAACGTCCCTGGTGACAACCGAACCCGCTCCGACCATCGCGTACTCACCTATCGTTACACCGCAGACTATCGTGGCGTGCGCCCCTATGCTTGCCCCCTTCCTCACGAGGGTTGGGACAACTTTCCAGTCTTGGTTGAAGGCCCTTGGATAGAGGTCGTTTGTGAACGTCATGTGGGGGCCGAGAAAGACGTCGTCCTCGACCTTGACGCCGTGATAAACGCTCACCCCGTTCTGGATCTTAACGTTGTTGCCTATTTCAACGTTGGCATCGATGTAAACGTCCTTTCCGATGTTGCAGTTCTTTCCTATCTTAGCACCCTTTCTGACGTGGGCGAAGTGCCATATTCTGGTTCCTTCACCAATCTCTGCCCCTTCTTCAACAACCGCCAGAGGGTGAACAAAGAAGTTTTCGTTACTTTCTTTCATGTTATATCACACCTTTATCCACGACTGTTTGATTCTTACAGCAGTAGTACTTTTAAAAATTTGCCCTGTTTGATGGAACCTCTAGAGGCCTGCTTTCACTTTGGAGAAAACATCTTCCCCTCACTTGGTCCATTTAGGGCGTATGCAACCGCGACTGCACCCAGGGCAATCGCCGAGATTATCGTCACTTGTCCGGACGTTCCCAAACCCTCCAGCGTGCTTTTTAGGATGACCATCAAACCAATGGCCACCCCTCCGAACAGGGCGCCCCAAAGGGAAGGGATCACAACTGCAAGATACAGCAATTCTCCCGCTATCATCGTCTCCGGAATGAAAACCCCACCGAGGATCAGAATTGACGGCACGATCTCCGCTCTGTCGATCTGCAATTTCCCCCGAAGGACGTCCTCTAGGAAGAGGAGCATGGCAAGGCCGAAGGTTAGCGCCGTGGTAAGCCCGTTGTAGGAGTAGATCGACGTTACCTGGACCCGCTGGGCGAAGTAGAGGACGTAGACGAAATAGCCAACCAGCCCAAGGTCGCGGCTTTTAAGCGAAAGGAGGAGCACCGCCAACGCACCGGCGAAGAAGGGGTAGCTATGAAGCACCAATGCCTCGACCAGCGTGGCTATGAGGCCTATCATTCACATCACCCTCGAAAGTTCCCTTATGTAATCGCTTGGACCGAGGTCTATTGTCGGAACTAGGGCGTTGAACTTTCTGATAAGCTTCTCCCTCTCTGTGTACGCCCTGTAGAGCCTCTTCAGGGTTTCTCTATCCAGGTCCCCGGAGTAGAACAGAACCGGGTTGGGCGAGAGGATGATTACCCTGTGTTTATCTTTTGCAATTGCAACCGCCCTGTAAACGTCCGATGGGTTGCTGAGGTCGGTGATGAGGATTAAAACCGAGGGCTGCTTTATCAGCGAAAGTCCCTCGAAGATCCCCTTTGCCCCCCTTCTTCCCTTCTTCAGGGGGAACACCTTTCCCAAAAAGCCCCTGGCTTTCTCACTCAGCCTTATGCTCATGTTGAAGCGCAGGCTCATCTCGCCCCTGCCCCACCGGAGGTTTAGCTTTCTCCTCATGGTTTCGAGCTGTCCTGGCCCTCTGCCGGCGCGTATAAACTCGGCTTTAAGCTCGTCGTATATCACCATCCCCACATGTCTCTCCTTTAAAAGGATCGCCGCGAGCTGTAGTGCAAGGGTCGCCGCGTAGTCCACTTTTGCCCTCCTTATCCCCTTCCTCATCTCGACGGTGTTGTCAACGAATATGTAAACGTCGGCCTCGTCCTCGCGCATCATCTCGCGAACTATAAGCTCCCCGAGCCTCATACTGGCCTTCCAGTCTATCCGCTTGAAGTCGTCGCCGTGCTGGAACTCCCGGAGTTCCTTTATCTCAAGCCCCTCGGTTCCCGTCAGGGGGTTCCTCCTGTACGCCTCTGCCAGCCTGAGGTTCTCGTTCATCCTCGCGGCCTCTTTTATGAAGTCAACGGATGGATAGACGGACAGCTTTATCCTCTCACCAATCTCAAACTTCCCCGTGTAGAGGCCTCTTTCATCCTCCGCCAGAACCTCCGCCGGCGGGAGCTCAAACTCCCCCTTGCAGAGTGGTTTAATCGTGTAATAAACCTCCCTCTCTTCTCCGGGAGAAAGCTCAATCCTGTCGGGCGTTTCGACCTCAAAGCCCTCCAGCTCTTGGATGACCCGGAGCGAGCTTCTTCCCCCTAGGTTCCTCAGCCTCAGCTTGACTTCCACTGGTTTACCTTCTTCAAGCCTGACGTCCTTTATCCGCCTCTCTCCCTCGATTAGAACCACGGTTTTTGAGCGGACCATCGGGAGGTAGACGGCTATGAGTAGCCCGGCTATCGCCGGGGTCATGTTGTTCCCGAGGTAGCCCTCGAGCAGAAGCATGAGTGAGAGAGCAACTAAAAAGTCCTGCCGCTTCATCCGCTACACCGGCACCTCTGTTTCCCTCACTATGTCCTCAACGACGTCTTTGGCCTTTAGGCCCTCAAGCTCGTATTCGGCCTTCAGGATGACCCTGTGTGAGAGAACCGAAACTGCGACCTTTTTGACGTCGTCGGGGATAACGTAGTCCCTGCCGTTGAGGAAGGCGGACGCTTTGGCGGCGTAGAGCAGGTGTTCCCCCGCCCTAGGCGATGCCCCAAAGAGGAGCCTTTCATCCGTCCTCGTCTTTGATATGAGGCTGTAGATGTACTCGACTATAT
>WAMH01000211.1 GCA_015522395.1 Thermococcus sp.
TCGACATTGAAGCCCTCGTAAAGGCGCTGGGCGTTAAGTATGTCAAGACCGTCGACCCCTATGACCTTAGGCAGACGAGGGAGGCCATAAAAGAAGCAATGCAGATTGAAGGCCCGGCGGTCATAATAGCGAGGCGCGAGTGCGTCATTCCAGTGATAAGGCGCGGCGAGATCGGAGAGAAGCCGATAGTCGTCGAGGACAAGTGTACTGGATGCAAGGCGTGCATACTCTTAACCGGCTGCCCTGCTTTGGTCTACGACCCGGAAAAGAAGAAAGTCCACATAGACGAGCTTCTCTGCACCGGCTGCGGAGTATGCAACCAGACCTGCCCGTTCGACGCCATAAAGTTTCCGAGCGAGTTAGAGAAGGGGGCTTAGCCCCTCACCCCCTCCAGGCTTCCAAGACCATGTACCTCCTCACTAGCGGATTCGGGTAAAGCTCCCAGCCGATTCCATCCGTGTCCGCTTCAATCTCCCCGAAGAGACCGCCCTCCCTTGGATCGAGGCTTTCTCCATGGATTTTTCCGGGGCGGATTTCAACGCTCATGTAGCGGGGAAGGCCGACGATTGTCCTGCCGTTCTCCCTCGCGTAGTCGATAGCCCATTTGGCCGTGTAGAGGCCTGAATAAATCTCCGCTACCCTCACCGGGACGCTCGACTTGCCTATGGCGATTATCTCGATGCCGCTTTCCTCCCAGAACTTCTTTGCCAGGGGCTGTAAATCCCTCGCGAGATCCTTCCAGACCTCTTTCCCGCGGTCGGTTATCGTGAGGGCATCTATCGTAGGCTCGTCGAGCTTCCTGACCTCTATGCCACCTATCGTCGAGTCGAGGTGGATCACGTCCGGCCTGACCTCCCTCGCAAGTTCGACCGCGAGAAAGGCCTCATCCCTAACGGCCTGCCTTCCGCTCATGTCGTAGTTGAAGGGATCGGCGTAGCGCACCCTGCTCAGCGTTGCGGTTCTGTAGGGCTTCTCAACCAGCACCGCGGCCGTTGCTATAAGTCCAACCGGCTCGTAATCCTCCGTGAGGAGAGCGCCGCCTGTATCGGCTGAAACTATTCTCATCGAAATCACCGTTAACGGGCAATTACCAATATACTCTGACCGCAAACTGGTTACGGTGATGTGGTTGAGTGAATCCTCAAAGGTTTATGAAGCTTTGGGCGACTACGTCCACAGCCTCTGCCATTCTCAGTACCTTGGAACGGCTCGTGGAAGTGCAGTTGTCTACGGGGAGCACAGGGTTTCCCTAACGGCTGAGGGGGATCTTCCGTTCATAAGCGTTTTCTACTCTCACTGCGAGCTTGAGGTGATCTCCGTGGACGGGGAAAACGCCCTCAGTGTGAGGATGAAGCCGGAGAGCGTTTCCTACGACGGTCCAAGTGGGGCCATTGAGATAGTCTTTCCTGAGATGGACGGGGTCCTTGTTGTTACTCTCATGGGGAACAGGGGGCTTTTCAGGACGATAAAGGGTGCCGTTGAGTCCTGCGGGAAAAGACGGGGTAGGAGGGAGTTCATTTCCAGTGTTTTGGCAGAACCCGTTCCATGAGATCCTTTGTATCTGATTTCAAGGCTCTCAGGGTCTCTTCGTCCATCTCGGTCACGCCCTCGTACCTCCTGATGATGGAGTAAACCTCCCCGTATCTGGCCACGATGATCCCCATTAGTTCTTCTCCCGAGAGCAACATTCCCGAGTCCCGATAGACGAGATAGCCGGCTATTGCACGGAGAGCGTCCATGTATGAGTCATAGGCTGCATCGAGGCGACCCTCCCTGAGCCTTCTCTCGGCCCTCTCGACATAGGCGCGGACCTTTCCCAGGAGTTCCTCTTCCATCGTCCCACCGCACAGGGTTTATAAGGCGGACGTTAATAAAGCTGTCGAGGAAAATGCGCGCCGGGACCATGGTTTGGGCGATTGCGATAGTCGCCATAGCCTACGTGGCGTGGGCCACTGTTGAACCACTCGTCACCGCGGTTTTCTTTGGGGTCATACTAGCCTACGCCGCTTACCCGATTCACGTTAGGTTTGCGAAGAGGTGGGGTAACACCATCTCGGCCGTGTTCCTGACGGTCGTTATGGTGGGTCTTGGTGGGCTCATAACCTTCGAACTGCTGATGATATCCATTCACGTGCTCATGTCGTTCTACAACAGTGTGGTCGACTTCTTCGACTGGCTTCTGCAGCAGCCCCTGCCCCCGGACGTCAGGGACTTTCTTCAGAGCTTCCTAGACCAGCTGGTTCCAAGGCTCTCCGCCTACATCTCAAAGGGCGCGTTCTCTCTCCCAATGTACCTCCTGCAGGTCCTGATCTTTCTTCTCACCTTCTACTACACCCTCGCCTACGCGGAGAGAATATACCACCAGATAGTCCTCTCTCTGCCCGAAAAGAATCGCGAGCTTGGGGAGGAGATACTGGAGAGCCTGAACAAAACACTGGGAGCGTTGGTGAGGGCATGGCTCGTCCTCAATTTCGTTAAGGGGATTCTCATGACCTTCGGCTTCCTGATATTTGGGGTTTCCGACCTCTACACCGCCATCGTGGCCGGCTTTCTGACGTTCCTCTTCAGCTTCATCCCCCTCTTCGAGGGCTGGATGATATGGCTCATCGCGGCTGCTTATTTCGCCATGAACGGCGCATACCTCCACGCCATAGGAATAGCGCTCTACGGCTTCTTCTTGGTTTCTCCGATGCCGGACTACACGATAAGGCCCATGATGGTCGCGAGGGATGCTGATCTGGACGAGACGCTCGTGTTCATCGGCATGATAGGCGGAACCTGGGCAATGGGAGTCAAAGGCCTCATAATCGGCCCGATAGTCCTCAACCTGCTCCTCGTCCTGCTGAAGGAGTGGAAGAGAAGAGTATCTAGAGAATCCTCACTCCAGCGGACTTCATCTCCCTCAAGGCCTGCTCCTCGTCCCCAGGCCTGATGCCCTTAACCGCGTCGCTCAGGAGGTAGGTTTCAAAGCCGTGCTTAACCGCGTCGAGGGCTGTTGCCTTTACACAGTACTCCGTTGCCACGCCGCAGACGTAGACCCTCTTCACCCCGTTCTTCCTGAGGATTTCCGCCAAGTCAGTTCCCTCGAAGCCGGAATAGGCCTCCTTATCAGGTTCGGTCGCCTTGGAGATTATCACCGCACCAGCCGGAAGGTCAACGACGAACTCCGCTCCCGGCGTGTTTTGAACGCAGTGAGCCGGCCACGGACCGCCCTGCTCCTTGAAGCTGATGTGATTCGGAGGATGCCAGTCGCGCGTTGCCACTATCAGCGCTCCCCTCTTCCTAAACTCCTCGATGTACTCGTTGCACCGGGGGATTATTTCGTCCCCACCCGGAACCGGGAGCGCTCCCCTAGGCATGAAATCGCGTTGCATGTCAACAACTATTAAAGCCTCCTCGGGCATGGTATCACCCAAAAAGAGTTCGGTGGGGAGGTTAAAACGTTTAACGGAGAAGAGGCTAAAGCTCAAGCCTCTCCCTAAAGCGCGACATGTCAACGCCCCTGTCCATGCCAAAGAGGTAAGCCAGAACCTTCCTGTCGAGGTCGCCGTAGCGCTCGCGCATTGAGTTTACACCCTCCAAGACATCCTCGCGCTCCCAGCTGAGGGACTTCGCTATGTGCTCCACCATCTCCTCAAAGAGGTCTCCCTCGCTCTTTTCCTCCTCAAGGGCAGGCTCGTTGACAACCAGCTTTCCGTCCCGCTCGATGAGGAGGCCCTTCTCGATGGCCTCGTTCACGAACTCCTTTGCCTCCCTAACCCCCATTATCCTCAGGCTGAAGGAGAGTATCCCGACAAGCTCGCTCCTCGTGAACTCGGATGAGCCTTTGTAATCCACGGCGCGCTTCAGCGGGTGCATAGGCATCTAACTTTTTTAGGGCGCTAAAATAGATAAACTTTTGCCCCCAAGAGGCAAGAAAGGGCTGGTGGTCGATATGGAGCAGAGGACGCACAGGCTGACGAACGAGAGGCTCGTCGGGAGGCCGGTCAGGATAGAGCCTGGAAAAGCTGAGGTCGAGCTTTTAACAACGGAGGAGATGGCGGTAGATGAGTATGGATTGGTTCATGGCGGCTTCACCTTCGGTTTGGCCGATTACGCGGCGATGCTCGCGGTTAACGAGCCAACCGTCGTCCTTGGAAAGGCCGAGGTGCGCTTTCTGAAACCTGTAAAAGTCGGAGAGAAGCTCACCGCCCGGGCCAAAGTTATCGAAGACAACGGGGGTGTGGGGGACGTTCCATCCCCCCGGAGAAAGAAACTCGTTAAAGCGGAAGTTCTCAACGAGAATGGCGATAGGGTCTTCGAGGGAACCTTCCACTGCTACGTTCTTGAAAAGCACGTCCTCGAGTGAGCCAAAATTTTTTAAGCACTGATATCGCTTTTCGATATCGGTGTTCGATATGATGCGCCGCGTACTGTTGGGGTTCATGGGGATTCACATCCTTCACCACGCGAGCAGGGGGGAGGTAACGGGGACCTTCATGATGGAGGAGTTGGAGAGACACGGTTACAGGGTCAGCCCGGGAACCATCTACCCGCTCCTCCACAAAATGGAGGAGATGGGACTGCTCAAGAGCAGGACTGAGGTTAGAAACGGCAGGCGCATGCGCCTCTACCGGGCGACACCCAAGGGCGAAGAACTCCTCACTGAAGCGAAGAAAAAGGTCCGGGAGCTGTGCAGCGAAGTTTTGGGTGATTGAGATGGAGGAAGAGCGCAGAATCTTCGGAATCAGCTGGAATGTCTTTCTCCTCGGTATAGTCAGCTTTCTGAACGACATGAGCAGCGAGATGATAGCGCCGATAGTGCCGAGCTACCTCATCGAGGTTCTCGACGCGGGAAAGCTCCTGAGCGGCTCGGTTATGGGCGCGATAGAGAGCATGAGTTCGCTCTTCAAGGTTGCATTCGGCTACGTCAGCGACCGCTTTAGGAAGAGGAAGGCCTTCGTTTTGGCCGGCTACATACTGTCCGTCATCGCGAAAGGAGCCTTGGCCTTCACCCGCCACTGGTGGGACTTTCTGACGCTGCGCGCCCTCGACAGGGTTGGAAAAGGCATAAGAACCGCCCCGAGGGATGCCCTCATAGCGGAGTCGAGCGAGAGGGGAAAAACGGGCAAGTCCTTCGGCTTCCACAGGATGATGGACACGTTTGGGGCCGTTGCAGGACCTCTCGTCGCGATAGCGCTCATCGAACTCCTCAGGGGGCTTCCAAAGGAGACGATGTACCGCTACGTCTTCCTCCTGGCGATGGTTCCGGGCCTGTTCTCGCTCCTCGTGATAGTCCTCTTCGTTAAGGAGGGGGGAGGGGAGGTCAAAAAGAAGATCAAGGGCATCTCCACCCTCAAAGACAGGAACCTCCAGCTGTTTTTAGCGGTAATTGCCGTCGGGGCATTGGGAAGGTACAGCTATGCCTTCACGATGTGGAAGGCGCAGGAGCTGGGCTACACGGTGGTCCAGAGCATTGGGTTCTATGCCCTCTTCAACCTGATCTACGCCCTCTCCGCCTATCCGATAGGGGC
>WAMH01000212.1 GCA_015522395.1 Thermococcus sp.
GCCCTGCTCCACGACCTCGGGCACTATCCCTTCTCCCACACGCTTGAGGCCCTCTATCCGAGGCACGAGGACAACACCCGCTGGATGGTTGAGCACGGCGAAATCGGGGACGTTTTGGGGGAGCGCTTCTCAAGGAGGGAGTTCAAAAGGCTCCTCAAACATCCCCTCGTTAGCGGCGACATCGACGCCGACAGGATGGACTACCTGGTGAGGGACGCCTACTACACAGGCGTCGCCTTCGGCCTCGTCGATCTCGACAGGCTAATCAGAAACCTCGGCTGGGATGGAGAAAAGCTCGTCGTTGGGGAGAAGGGAACAATGGCCGCCCAGAACCTCCTCCTCGCAAGGAGCATGATGTACCCGGCCGTTTACCAGCACCACACCGTCAGGATAGCCGGTGCCATGCTCGTGAAGGCGGTCGAGCTTGATGGAGTTTCCCTCGAAGAGGCCAGGCGGATGGACGAGGTTGACCTTTTAGCGAGGCTCAGGGGAAGTGAAAGGCCCGAAGTGAGAGAACTTGTGGGGGCGATAGACGGCAGGAGGCTCTACAAGAGGGTTCTCTACACGAGGGAGGACCCTGGAGAGGGAGTGGTTTCCGTCGTTAAGGAGGGGCTTGAGGCCGAGTTCGGGCACCTCGCTCTCGTTGACTACCCGCCGAAGCCGAAGTTCGAGGAGAGGAACGCCTTCGTGGAGACCTGCGAGGGACTGAAAAGGCTCAGTGAGGTTTCCCCGCTGGTTCGCTCTCTGGTCGAGCTGAAGGATACTCACTGGCGCTGGGGAGTCTACGCGAGGAACGACGTTAAGGATGCCGTGTTGAAGGCACTGAAAAAGCTTTTGTAAATCCAAAACCCTTAAGTATTTTGAACGCATCCCCTCAGCTCTCATTCTAAACCGGGAAAAGCTTTATAACCGAACTTTTTAAGTTAAGCCGACAAGCTCATCTAAAGGTGGTGTGTTATGGGAAGAAGGGAAGAGATGATTGCGAAGATTAAGGAGTTGATGACCCAGCCTGAGAGGATCAGGAACATGGGTATCGCCGCTCACATTGACCACGGTAAAACGACCCTCAGCGACAACCTGCTCGCTGGAGCGGGTATGATCAGTGAGGAACTCGCTGGAAAGCAGCTCGTTTTAGATTTCGACGAGCAGGAGCAGGCGAGGGGAATCACCATCAACGCGGCCAACGTTTCGATGGTCCACAACTACGAGGGCCAGGACTACCTCATCAACCTCATCGACACCCCGGGTCACGTCGACTTCGGCGGTGACGTTACGAGGGCCATGCGTGCCATAGACGGTGCGATTATAGTTGTTGACGCCGTCGAGGGCGTTATGCCCCAGACCGAGACCGTTCTCAGGCAGGCCCTTCGCGAGTACGTCAAGCCCGTCCTCTTCATCAACAAGGTTGACCGTCTCATAAAGGAGCTCAAGCTCGGCCCGAACGACATCCTCAACCGCTTTGCCAAGATCATCACCGATGTCAACAGGCTCATCAAGAAGTACGCCCCGGACGAGTTCAAGAGCCAGTGGTTCGTCAAGGTTGAAGATGGAAGCGTCGCCTTTGGAAGTGCCTACTACAACTGGGCGCTCAGCGTCCCCTACATGAAGAAGACCGGCGTTTCCTTCAAGGACATCGTCGAGCTTACCAACAGCGGCGACCTCAAGACCCTCCGCCAGAAGGCCCCGCTTCACGTCGTGGTTCTCGATATGGTCGTCAAGCACCTCCCGAACCCGCTTGAGGCCCAGAAGTACAGGATCCCGCACCTCTGGAGGGGAGACGTCAACAGCGAGGTCGGCCAGGCCATGCTCAAGTGCGACCCGAAGGGACCGATGACTATGGTCGTTACCAAGATCATCCTCGACAAGCACGCCGGTGAGGTCTCAACCGGCCGCGTCTGGAGCGGTACGGTGAAGACCGGCCAGGAGGTCTACCTTATCAACGCCAAGAGGAAGTCAAGGGTCCAGCAGGTCGGTATCTACATGGGTCCGGAGAGGATCAACATAGAGGCCGTTCCGGCTGGAAACATCGTCGCGGTAACCGGTCTCCGCGATGCCATGGCCGGTGAGACCGTTTCGACCGAGCAGATTGAGCCGTTCGAGGCCCTCCACTACGCGAGCGAGCCGGTCGTTACCGTCGCCATTGAAGCTAAAAACGTTAAGGACCTTCCGAAGCTCATCGAGGCCCTGAGACAGCTCGCTAAGGAGGACCCAACGCTTCACGTCAAGATCGACGAGGAGACCGGCCAGCACCTCCTCAGCGGCATGGGTGAGCTTCACCTTGAGGTCAAGCTCGTCAAGCTCAAGGAGGACTGGAAGCTCGACGTCGATGTCAGCCCACCGATTGTCGTCTACCGCGAGAGCGTCACCAAGCAGAGTCCAATAGTCGAAGGAAAGAGCCCGAACAAGCACAACAGGTTCTACATCACCGTGGAGCCGCTTCCGGACGAGATTTACGAGGCCATCCACGAGGGACTCATCCCAGAGGGCAGGCCAAAGGACCCGAAGGCCGTCGCCAAGAAGCTCGCCGAACTCGGCATGGACTACGAGGTCGCGAAAGGCATCGTAGATGTTTACCAGGGCAACCTCTTCCTCGACAACACCAAGGGTCTCCAGTACCTCAACGAGGTCATGGATTTACTCGTCGACGGTTTCCACCAGGCGATGGACGAGGGACCGCTCGCTAGGGAGCCTGTTATGAAGGTTATGGTCCGCCTGCACGATGCCAAGATCCACGAGGACAACGTCCACCGCGGTCCCGCCCAGATATATCCGGCCATCAGAACCGCCATCCACTGCGCCATGATGAAGGCCGGCCCGGTCCTCTACGAGCCGTACCAGAAGGTCATCATCAACGTTCCATACGAGTACATGGGTGCCGTCAGCAGGGAGATCAACCAGAGGCGCGGCCAGCTTATAGACATGCGCCAGGAAGGAGAGGTCATGATCATCATCGCCGAGGCGCCGGTTGCCGAGATGTTCGGATTCGCTGGAGCGATACGTGGTGCCACCAGTGGAAGGGCGCTCTGGAGCACTGAACATGCTGGCTTCAAGCGCGTCCCGAACGAGCTGGCCCAGCAGATCATCAGGCAGATACGCCAGAGGAAGGGTCTCGACCCGAACCCGCCGAAGGAGCAGGACGTCTGCCCGCAACAGTGAGTTTCTCTTCTTTCATTTCCCTTCAATGGTTTGCTTTTTGACGGGTTCCTGTCAAAAACCCTCTCAGTTAAGTTTTTAAACCCGCCCCTCAACTTAGAACCGGACTGGTGAGGCCCTCTCTTAGAGAGCGGGTTTCCCGCCCGAGGGGGCCGAGGTTCGAAAGATTTAAAAAGCCATCCTACTCAGCCGGAGTAGACCAAAGTTTGGAGGTGTTTGAAAATGGCTAAGGAGAAGCCACACATTAACATTGTCTTTATCGGACACGTCGACCACGGTAAGAGCACTACCGTCGGAAGGCTCCTGTTCGACAGCCAGAACATCCCGGAGAACATCATCCAGAAGTTTGAGCAGATGGGTGAGAAGGGTAAGTCCTTCAAGTTCGCCTGGGTCATGGACAGGCTCAAGGAGGAGCGCGAGCGCGGTATCACCATCGACGTTGCCCACACCAAGTTTGAGACCCCGCACAGGTACATCACCATCATCGACGCCCCCGGCCACAGGGACTTCGTTAAGAACATGATCACCGGTGCTAGCCAGGCCGACGCTGCCGTTCTCGTCGTTGCTGCCACCGACGGTATCATGCCACAGACCAAGGAGCACGCCTTCCTCGCCAAGACCCTCGGTATCAACCACATGATAGTGACAATCAACAAGATGGACATGGTCAACTACGACCAGAAGAAGTTCGAGCAGGTTGCTAACCAGGTCAAGAAGCTCCTTCAGATGCTCGGCTACAAGAACGTCCAGATCATCCCGACCAGCGCTTGGAACGGTGACAACATCGTCCACAAGAGCGATAAGATGCCCTGGTACAACGGCCCGACCCTCTTCGAGGCCCTCGACCAGATACCGGAGCCGCCGAAGCCGACCGACAAGCCGCTCCGCATCCCGATCCAGGACGTCTACTCAATCAAAGGTGTCGGTACCGTCCCGGTTGGTAGGGTCGAGACCGGTGTTCTCAGGGTCGGTGACGTTGTCCTCTTCGAGCCGGCTTCAACGATCTTCCACAAGGACATAAAGGGTGAGGTCAAGTCCATCGAAATGCACCACGAGCCGCTCCAGGAAGCTTACCCGGGTGACAACATCGGATTCAACGTCCGCGGTGTCGGTAAGAACGACATAAAGCGCGGTGACGTTGCCGGCCACCCGGACAACCCGCCGACCGTGGTTAGACCGAAGGACACCTTCAAGGCCCAGATCATCGTCCTCAACCACCCGACTGCCATTACCATCGGATACACCCCGGTCCTCCACGCGCACACCCTCCAGGTCGCCGTCAGGTTCGAGCAGCTCCTGGCCAAGCTCGACCCGAGGACTGGAAACATCGTCGAGGAGAACCCGCAGTTCATCAAGACCGGTGACTCGGCCATCGTCGTCCTCAGGCCGACCAAGCCGATGGTCATCGAGCCGGTCAAGGAGATCCCGCAGATGGGTCGCTTTGCCATCCGTGACATGGGTCAGACCGTCGCTGCGGGTATGGTTATATCCATCCAGAAGGCCGACTGAAGGCCTTCTCTGACCTTTCCCTTACTTCCTGAACCTTAGGAGGGACGGAAATGCAGAAGGCAAGGATTAAGCTCGCTAGTACAAACATCAAGGCCCTCAACGAGGTCACTGACCAGATCAAGCAGATCGCCGAGAGGACCGGCGTCAGGATGAGCGGCCCGATACCGCTCCCGACCAAGAGGATAAGGATCACCACTAGGAAAAGCCCCGACGGAGAGGGTACCGCGACCTTTGACAGGTTCGAGCTTCGCGTTCACAAGAGGCTCGTCGACATTGAAGCGGATGAAAGGGCCATGCGCCAGATCATGCGCATCCGCGTTCCTGAGGATGTGACCATCGAGATCGAGCTCATCTCCTGATTCCTCTCATTTATGCGCCGGGGTAGCCTAGCCTGGGAAGGCGCTGGCCTGGAGAGCCAGTGGGCACTTGCCCACCAGGGTTCAAATCCCTGCCCCGGCGCCATCTGTCAAACCTTCGTGAAGTTTTGTGATTCCTTTTTTAAGGTTTAAGGCGCGTTTTGGTTTCTCTTTGGGGTTCCTCTCTTGGAGTGGATTCTTTTGATGAGTGCATTTTGAGTGGGCTCGGCTTTTTAGTGCTCCGAAGGAGTACATTGAGAGAGAACCCCTATAATGTCACACTTCAGCGAATCTCCCATTTAGCATTGACATGACAAGAAATCCTTTGTGCATGCAGGTCTTCCAAAGAATCCAGACTTTGGTGAAACCTTGAAGTACAAAGTTTCCTTTAGTGAAGCTTTTTTCCAAAAGCTTGCTCGCAAAGTTTGAAAAAGGGAGAAACTGAAAATCAAATCCCCGCGCCGATGTCCTCAGCGATGTCGGGGAGATCAAGGGCAACGAGCTTGGCCTTGGTCGGGATACCGTCCCTGCTCCAGCCCCTCGCCTGGTAGTATTCGTCGAGCATTCTGTCAAGCTCCCACGGCGGGACGTGGAGGCCCTTGCTGACGCCCTCCGGTATCGGCTCCCACATGATTCTGTACGGGAGGTTGTCGTCCTTCCTGCTGAAGCCCTCGCGGACGTTGAAGGCCCTGGCAATGTTCATTATCCTCTCACCGATGACCATCAGCTCTGCTTCTCCGATATTCATGCCGGTAACGGCCTCGACCAGCGGCGGGAAGCCCTCGAGGAAGTACATATGCCTCGAGAACTTGCAGGTTCCCGTGGCATCATAAATAGCCATGAGGTTCTCGTGGAAGGCTATCTCGAATCCCTTGTTCTCGCCCTTGGTCCTGTCGATGCCGTCGAACTTCCACCACTTGCCAACAAGCTCGGTTCCGTAGGCTCCGGCCGTAAGGTGGTCGGCACCGCGAACGTTCACTGCGAACGCCAACGCCATTCCCTTTATACCGCGGACGTCATACGCCGGAGGCTCCATGCCCTTGACGTGCATGGCAAACTTCCAGCTCTCCTTACCAAGCCTCTCACTGGCCCTCTTGACACCGTCAGCGAGGAGCTTTCCGAGGTTGCCCTCGCGGAGCGCCATCTTCCTGAGGGCTTGCACAGCGGCATCGCCGTTGCCGAAGGTGAGCTCAAGGCCGTCAGTATCTTCCTTGGTGAGCAGTCCCTTCTCGTAGGCCTCCATGGCCCAGGCTATGGTGACGCCGGCCGAGATGCTGTCGAGGCCGTACTCGTCGGCGAGCTTGTTGAGGTAGGCAACGGTCTCGAAGTCGTCTATCTCGAGCACTCCACCGAAGGAGTAGAGTGTCTCGTACTCAGGACCGTCGACCTCGAAGGTGCCCCACTTCTCACTCTCCACGTGGACGTACTGGCTGCACGGCTTGTTGCACATCGGGCACGGTCTCCTTCCCTTCCTGTACTTGGGCGCCCAGAAGTAGGGGTCAATTCCGATGTGCTCCCTTCCTTCGGCCTTGGCCTTCTCGTAGGCCTTCTTGAAGAAGCCCATCTGCCAGTTCCTGACCGGGAAGGTGCCGCGCTCGCGGTTCATCCAGTCGAGAAACTCGCCGCTTCCGTACTCCATGTCCGCTTTAGTTGCCGGGTGGTCCTTAAACACAAGAGCCCACTCCTTGATGAGCTCGCGGAGCTTCTCCGGGTTGGCTATCAGGACCTTCTTGCTCCCCTTGACGAGGATTCCCTTGAGCCTCTTGCTTCCAAGAACCGCCCCTGGGCCTCCCCTGGCGGCCTGCCTCTCGTCGGTCTCGATTATCGAGATGAGGCTGAGGTTTTCTCCAGCGGGGCCTATGAACGCGGTGGCAAAGCCTGGGTACTCCTCCTTCGCTTTAGCCCTCGCCTCACCGGTGGTGAGACCCCAGTAGCCGTCAGCAGGAACGAACTTGACCTCATCGTCCTCAATGACGATCATAACAGGCTCCTCGCTCTTGCCCTCGACGATGAGCATGTCGTAGCCGGCCCTCTTGAGCTGAACACCGAGCTCTGCACCTGCCATGGCCCTTCCATAGCCCCCCGTCAGCGGGCTCTTGAAGTTGAACGCCGTCTTTGAGCCGGTTCCTATGCCTGTGTCAACGAAGAGGCCCGGAGTGATGATCATCTTGTTCTCTTCTCCGAGCGGGTCAGCTTTAGCCAGAACCTCATCGTAGAGAACCCTGGTTCCAAAACCAACTCCTCCAAGGTACTTCCTTGGGAACTCCTCCGGGAGGGGTTCTACCTTGACCTCTTTGGTGGTCAGGTTGACCCTCAGAATCCTGCCCCAGTAACCGCCTTTCGCCTCCATACCAGAATCACCTCGAAAATCCTTCGGAGGAGGGGATATAAGGTCTTCGCAAAAGGAAGCGTTTCACATCGGTGGCAGGTTAAGCTTAACTGTTATCTCTTGAAAACCTTAACGTCAACGACGACGTGCCAGACACCGGGAGCGTAGCGTTTGATGACGAACTCGTTGAGCTTCTCCGCCTCGTAGCCGTGCTCCCTAGCTATCCGCCCGAAGGTTTCAAACGGCTCCCTTGGCATGAGTCTCTCTGGAACCGTGTTGTGGTAGTGGATTATTGCTTCATCCTTCGCTATCTCCAGCGCTTTAGGTATGAACCCGTGAGTCGTTACGACGTAGCCCATCAGAACCCTGTCGGCAATGTTCTCCCCCGGGAAGTCGCGGTTGTCGATGTTGTAGGCCGTCATCCTGTCCTGAACTCCGTTCAGCTCGATGTTCTCAACCAAAAAGCGGAAGGTATAGGGGCTTTTCTCTATCGCTATGACCCTCGCTCCACCGTGGACTGCCATCGGCAGGCTGAGGTGCCCGATTCCGGCAAACATGTCAACGACCAGCTCGCCAGGCTTCGCCACCTTTGCCATCCTCACTCGCTCCTTGACGTTCGCTGGCGAGAACATTATCCGCGCGACGTCGAGCTTGTACTTAATCCCGTTTTCCACATGAACCGTTACAGTATCGCCGCCGTAGAGCACCTCGTAGTTCGTCTCGCGAAACTCGCCGGAGATGCGGCCCTTTCTGAGGACGGTTTTAACACCGAGAACCTCCGCGTAGACCTCGGCTATCCTGCGCTTGTAGGGTTCGAGCTCCGGCCTGAGCGGCAGAATTAGGACGTCCCCTATTCGGACCC
>WAMH01000213.1 GCA_015522395.1 Thermococcus sp.
CTTATTAAATTCTCTTGGAAACTGCAGTTCTGCAGAAATCCGATTCTTTTGGGTTAGGGACTTGGAGCTAAAACTTATTGTGCTTCTGGAGTGATAGAAAGTTCCCTATTTTTCGGAACTTTGAGGGTATCTGCATCGGTAAGGACTTTGGCGTAGACCAGTGCCCATGCTAATCCAAAGAGTATCAATATGGGTATGTTTTTTTGAGTGTACTCTCCTATGAGAGCACTGCAACATATTAGAATTCCCATAGAAAGTCTAACTGCGAGCAGTCTCTTTGCTATCCCAACCCCTTTTTTCCACCCGTACTCTCTGGTGAGTTTCATTCTTTCGGTGTTGTAAAGATGCAGAATGTACGGGCTTAAAATTAGTGTATATAACACAGCGAACTTGAACCCAAAATCTGGATTTAAGAGGCCGAAGCTTACTGCCAGCATTTCTGTCCCTATTAAACCTCTTAAAAAATGATAACGAAAGCGATACGGCGCTTTCACGGCCGTTCACCTTTGATTTTCGTTGGGCAGATATTTTTGAAACATGAAGGCCCCCCTGGAGAGCTCTTTTCAGGGTATGCGTCATATGATATTTCGACTTCTAATGCTTTATGCTTTTCCCAACCTCCTTTAAGATGATTTCCCAGTAATTTTGATAAAACCCAAGATACTCCACCTGATATTGTTGTTGATTCCGCTACACCAAAGAGGTCTTCAGATGCTGTTTCAGGGAAGAACAAAGTTGCTCCAATGGAGACAGCAGCTTCTGGAATCTTCTGGTAATCCCAGGTGTGATAATATAGTTCTAGTGTAGTTAGTTCCATTCCAGTGTATTTAGGTTTTGGAATAATACCAACGTATACAATTCCGTCAGGAATTTCATCTCCAACAGGAATCTCAATTTTGGCAAAACTAAACTCATAATTTCCAATGAACTTAGGTTTCAACTCCATGCTAATCTCGGGAGACCCGACTTGATCTTTGTACTCATTCCAAACTTCCACGTCCACAAAAGGTTCATCATTCTCAAATAATCTCTTCCATTCTCCCTTAACTTTGATTTCCCAAGGGATTTCTATTACTATCACATCCCTGTCTCCTTCACCACCTACAAGTTCAGTTTCTCCATCCCAGTACCATGAGTAAGCTAAGTAGATTTTGCCGTTTTGTGTATACGACAAAGATGGCTCAAACTGGAGGCGGAGCTGATCTTTGTCACCGAAATATTGTGGCTGTGGCTTTATCGGCTTTCTTTGAGGTTTTTGCATTCACAGCCACAAATTTGAAGGAGGAGAAGCTCAGAAGACGAGCTTCATGTTGACCTGAACGATCTCGGGGCTGATGGTGTTGCCCCTGACGGTCTTCTTCCTCCTCTCACCGCGCTCCTTCGGTCTGAAACCGGGGCCGCGGGAGACGAGTATCTTGACCCTCCTCGGGCCGTGGACATCCGGCCTCATTGCAAAGCCGTCCTTGTCGGTTCCGCCGGTTATCCTGAGCTTGACGTTGCCCGGAATCTCCTCGCCGAATATCTCGGTGAGGTTCAGCCCGAGTTCGCTCGCCGGAATCTCATCGCCTATGCGCTTTCCCACGAGCTTCTCTGCTTCTTCTCCGCTTATCTCGACCTGCTTGGCTATGCCGTTCTTCGGGTTGGATATAACAAGCTTGAAAGTGGCCATTTCCTCCCACCTCCTGTGTCATTAGCGGGATTCATTGGGTAACCCCTTATCCACCCCTGGGTGCGGTTCAGCCTTTAAAAAGTTTCTCTTCCCCCATCACAACTTTTTTATACCTGGGCGCGAGCTTTATGTAAAGGGGTGAGAGAAATGGCGAAGGAAAAGACGACCCTGCCACCGACCGGTGCCGGTTTGATGAGGTTCTTCGACGAGGACACGAAGGCCATAAAAATAGGGCCGAAGGGAGTCATCGCCCTGACTCTCATACTCATAGCGGCTGAGGCGCTGCTTTTCGCCTTCGGACCACAGCTCTTCGGGACTTAGATGAAGCTCGTCTTTTTCAGTCCCCTTGCGTTTAGTTCCTCGTCTATTATGCCCCTCACGACCTCTTCCAGACGGCTCTGAACCAGGGTCTCGACGTTCTCCTTTATCTGGTCTATGTCGTGTCTCAGTCCCTCGAGGAGTTTTATGTACTCCTTTGCCATCTCCAGTTGCCCCTCCTGCCTCACCAGCTGTTCCTTCAGGTGCCCGAAGTCCTCCTTCATCACCTGGAGCTTTCTCAGCTCCCTCTGGACATCCTCGAGCTGCTTGGTCAGGGAGTAGTTCTCCTCCTTCATCTTCTCGATCAGCTTGTCCTTTGCCTCGAGCTCCCTCACAAGGGTGTTGTACTCCTCCGCTATCTGGTGGAGCCTCTCTATCTCCCTCAGTGGCGGGACCTTACCGTTGCCCAGAATTATGACGTCCGGTCCGACGTTCACTATGTCATCGGGCTTTATCTTCATCTTCTTCTCGCTGGAGAACATGCTCTGGCCCTTTCCAAGGTTCTCTATCTCCTTCATCTTCAGTATGAAGTAGAACTGATCCCCTTCGACCTCGACGTTTATATCCGTCACGAAGCCAAGTATCTTGCCCTCCGTCAGGGATATCACGAACTTGTTTATGAGCTGGTTGGCCCTGGCGTTGTTATCCTCCGGCATGACACCACCGGGGCTACTTCGGTGGCCCGATACTTAACCTTTCCGCCAATGCTTATAAGGGGACCCTCCAACCCTCTCCGGTGAGGGCATGATAATCTTCGTGGGGCGCTCGAACGTTGGGAAGAGCACGCTCATATTCCGCCTGACCGGAAAGTGGGTGAAGCGCGGGAAGAGGCCGGGGGTGACGAGAAAACCAACGGAGGTCAACTGGAGGGGGAGGGTTGTAGTGGACATGCCGGGCTTCGGTTTTATGAGCGGCGTTCCGCGGAAAGCCCAGGAGAGGATCAAGGACGAGATAGTCCGCTTCATCGAGAACAACGCGGACGAGATAGAGCTCGCCGTTCTGGTGGTGGACGGCAAAGCGGCCCCGGAAATAATCGAGCGCTGGGAGAAGCGCGGGGAAATACCGATCGACGTCGAGTTCTACGGGTTTCTGAGGGAGCTTGGAATACCCACAATAGTCGCGGTAAACAAGGTTGACAAGGTAGGGAACCTCGGGCGGACGATAAACTTCCTGGCGGAGAAGTTCGGCGTTTCCCCTTCTGAGATCGAGGAGACCCTCGTGCCAGTATCCGCGAAGTTCGGAAAGAATCTGGACAGGCTCAGACTGCTGATGGAGAAGAAGATGCGGGAAAAGATGGCAAAGCACGAGAAATCAGAGAACCTCCAGAACGATGTGGGTGATGGTCTCCTTGACCCCGTCGAGTGAGGATATCTCCTCGAGTATCTCGTCCAGCATCTTCTTGTCCGCCTCGATTATGAGGTCGATGTCACCTGTGATGCGGTAGATCTTCTTTATGTTGAGCTTCTTTATGGCCTCGTAAACGTTCTTCCTCTTGGTCGGCTCTATCCTCACGAAGACGAAGACGTCCCCCTTCTTCTCGCCGAGAAGGTCGAGGGCCTTGTCCGTGAGGTCTATGAAACCCCTTCCGGTTCTTATGTAGCCCCTCTCCTTCAGAACTTTAAGGTGGTTGCTGAGCGCCTGTCTCGTGATTCCAAGCTCCTCAGCGAGTTCGTCCTGGGTCTTCTCGACCGTGTGAACCTCGATGGTTTTACCCTCCTCGTAGAACTTCCTGAGCAGTTTCATCTGCCTCGGGGTTAGGGTGCCCTTGTCCTCCATTCCATCGCCTCCTTTCTATAACTCACGTTCGGCGTTTATTAAGACAAACTGTGCCGGTGTTAATGTCAAATTTTCGAGCCCGTACTCATACCACTGAAACTTCTTATAAGCCTTTTCATGAGTTAGGTTTTTAACGCTCGAAGCAGAGCCCTTTCCATGAACAAGGCCTCCTACACAACGGACGTTCCGGACGACAGGTTTGAGCTGCTCGACGCCCTGCTCCGTTCCCCGGGGAGACCCCTCAGGGTTATGGTGGTTGGCGGGACCGATAGCGGAAAGACGACCCTCGTGACCTTCCTCGCCAACGAACTCCTCCATGAGGGCCTCCGTGTTGCCCTTGTGGACAGTGACGTCGGTCAGAAGGGGATCCTGCCCCCCGCTACCGTAAGCCTTGCTCTGCCAGAGGAATATTTCTCAAACCCGGGTGAGCTCGTGGGAATCGCCCATTACTTCATCGGGACCACTTCCCCGGGTCAGTACGTCGGAGAGATGGCCATTGCCGTGAAGAGGCTCACGGAGATTGCTTCATCCATTGCTGACGTTGTTCTCGTCGATACGACGGGCTTTGTAACAGGCCCCGGGGCCGAGATGAAGCGCCTGAAGGCCGAGCTGGTGAGGCCCGATCTAACGGTCGTCCTTGAGCACGACGGCGAGCTCGACTACCTCGTGAGGCTTCTCTCACCCCACACGACGGTGCTGAGGCTCGGCGTCAGCCCGAGCGCCAGGAAACATTCGGCTGAGGAGAGGCGATCTGTCAGGGCGGAGAAGTGGAGGGGCTACTTTGAAGGCTCCTCCATGGTGGAAGTAAACCTGAACGAGGTTCCTATCGGCAGCACTTCCCTCTTCCAGGGGAGGCCCCTAAGCGGAGACGAGCTTGAACTGCTCTCCTCAGTCTTCGGGTGGCTCGTTCTGGCCGGCTGGAAGGGAGAGCGCTACACCGTGGTTAAGTCCGACGTTGAGAGGTTTCAGAGGCACTACAGCAGGCTCTCGCTTCGGGCTGTTGACTTTGAAAAGCTGGGCAATCTATTGGTGGGCTTCATCGACGAAACCGGTCTCTGCCTCGGCCTCGGGTTACTCAAGTGGATTAACTTCACTTCCAGCACCGTTCAGATCCTGACGCCCCTTTCCGAGGAGGAGCTTGGAAAAGCCGTTGAGCTGCGCTTTGGGAGAATAAGGCTCCTTGAGACGGGTGAGGAGCTTGGTCTCCTCGGCAGGGATGAGCTTTAGCAAAGATTTTTAAGGCGTTTCCCTAAATGAATTAGGTGGCCCTAATGGAACTCAGAGCCTTCGTGGAGATCACCAGGCCCCACAACTGTGTCCTCGCAGGGGTGGTTGGCGTCCTCGGATCCGTCGTTGCCGTAGGTCACCTGCCGGACGCCTTCAGAACCCTGCTTGTTTTCTTGGTCGTCACGCTCGGCTGTGCCGGAGGCAACACGATAAACGACTACTTCGACTACGAAATCGACAGGATCAATCGTCCGGAGAGGCCCCTTCCGAGGGGTGCAATGAGCAGGAGGACGGCCCTTTACTACGCCCTCTTCCTGTTCGCTGTGGGGCTTTTCCTTGCGGCCCTCATAAACGTCTACGCCCTGATCCTGGCGGTTGTGGCCTACGTTACGATGTTCCTCTACGCCTGGAAGCTCAAGCCGATGCCCTTCCTCGGAAACCTCGCCGTTGCGGGTTTAACCGGCGCGACACCCCTCTACGGTGCGGTGGCTGTTGGGAGGATAGGACTGGCTGGAACGCTCGCGGTCTGTGCGTTTCTCGTGAACGTGGCCAGGGAGGTCGTGAAGGACATAGAGGACTTCGACGGTGACATGGCCAAGGGCGCCAAGACGCTCCCGATAATCTGGGGGAAGAGAAAAGCGGCCTACGTTGGGGCAATCTTCGCGGTGCTGACGGTTGCGGCTTCTTTCCTCCCCGTTAAAGCCGGCGTCGGCCTCGGCTACTACGCCATGTTTCCAGTGGACTTGATAATCCTCTACGCGGCTTACCTTATACTCCGCTCCCAAGACAGGGAGACCGCCCATAGATCGCAGAAGCTGCTGAAAATAAGCATCTTCCTGGCGGTGATGGCTTTCCTGATTGCGGCTCTGGTTTGAGGAGGTGATGCTCATGGAGAAGAACTTTTGGAACGAAGTCTTGAAAGCTCTCGAGGGGGATGGCCTATGGACGGTTGTGACGTTTAAAACTCCCCACGGTCCGGGGACGACCCTAGAGGAACTCGTGAGAGCGGTCGAAAGGGCCGGATGGAAGGTTACCTTCAAGGCCAACTGGTGGACGGCGGACATACCATACGGTCTGGCGAGGCTCGACCTCAGAAAGGACGGCCGGGAGAAGATACTCCTCGGGAAGTGGATACTCGGTGAGAGGCTCAAGCTTGTAAGGCTTGAGAACATGCCCCTCGAGAAGGGACGCGACGAGTTCTTCCGCATGGTGGACAGCATAACGTCCACGCTGATCCACGACCCGGTCATAAGGACTATGAGGGAGCAGTACTGACTCCCTCGGCCTTTTTACGCCAGTTTTTGCCTGTGGATAGAAAAGAAAAAGCTCAGAGCGGCTCGTAGTAGCCTATCTCCGGCTCGTAGATCTCTCCCTCTGCCAGGAGCTGGGTTATGGCCTCCTCAAGGACGTCCTCGTCGAACTCCGAGGAGAGCTTCTTGATGATAAACTTGTGGGAGAGTGCTTTTCCCTTCTCCTTGAGGAGTTCAATTACCGCCTTCTTGGCCTTTTCAAGCTCGGGGTTTTCCTTTGGCTCCTCCCCGGGGATTTCCTCCTCGAACAGTTCCTCCTCGAGGTTTCTCTGCTCCAGGATCATCGTGTAGAGTTCGTCCATCGTTAAGAGAAGCTCCTCGTCAATCCCCCTGTTCTTGGCTATGACCTTCGCTTTGGCCGTTATCCCGTAGCGGTTGTAGATGTCAAAGGCCACCTTCGCTTTCTTTGCGTGTTCGACCTTCTCCTTGAGCGTCTCGAAGCGGTGGAGTATCCAGAAGTTCGGACTGACCTTCGAAACGCCCTCAACGAGTATCTGCTTGTCGTCGCGCCATTCCGCAACCTTCCCGATTATCTGAACCAGGTCGCCCTTCTTAACGAGCCTTATGAAGCGCGTGTCGTCGCGGAAGCCCAGAACCCAAATGGTTCCGGTTCCATCGTCGATCTGGAACTTTCCGTAGGTCTCGTCCTCGCTTATGACCGGCTCCCTGACGACAGTAGCGACAACCTTGGCGCGGTAGACCTTTCTGGCGTCGCGCGTTATGAGGTAGTTGGGCTCGAAGTCGCCCTCGCTCTTGACGTAGTAGCCGTTGAGGATGTCCCTGATATAGACCCTGCTCGCTGGGAGGCGCTTCTTCATGCCTCCTCACCCCCGAAGAACTCGATGATGCCCTCAACCTTCGGGAGGATCTTTCTCTCCAGTTCCCTTATCTCCTCGAGTGCCTCCAGGTCGGCATCGCTGAAGTCCTGCACCACTTCACCGAATATGTGGACCCCCTCGTCGTTCCTGATGACCCTTCCGATGACCCTGACGATCTGTCCGTTCTCCGGAAGGACGTTCTCCTCGCTCTCGATGAGTATAACGCCGGTTCCGTCGTCGAGCCAGAAGGTGTAATCCATCTTGTCAACCTTGAAGGCCTTCCCGATGAGGGAGACGCGCGTGTCGTCGTCCCTTATTTCGCTTATCTTCCTCTCAACGGCCGGTTTTCTCCTCCTGAACTTTACCTCCTCCATATCACTCACCACCCTCGAGCTCGGCTATGGCCTTCCTCAGCTCGGCCCTAACCCTCGCTATCTCCCTCCTCGGATCGACCTCATCCCAGCCGAAGGCCTTGAGGATCAAGCCTAGGAACCTGTCGTCCACGACGTTGCCCCTTACGACTATTTCCTTCCCGAGAAGGTGGTAGTACTCGTCCTCGGCCAGCTTCCTTCCGGCTTCCCTGATCGTCAGGCCGCTTTCGACGAGCTCCTTGAGTTTCTCGCCGATTTCCTCCGGCTCGGCACCTATCAACTCTGCCGCATCGTCTCCGAAGAGCGTCGTTCTGATATAGCCCGTCGAGTCGTCGAGGCCGAAGTCGAGGATGACTATCTTGACCGGCTTTACCTCGCCGTGCTCGGGGCATATCCACGTATCCGTGGCCGGGTCGTAGTCCACCTTCCTCCTGCACTGGGGGCACGCGTCGTAGGCCGTAACGCGGTAAAGCCGCGCTATCGTTCCCCTGACCTCAACGAACCTCTCGCCGCCGCTAAGCTCGCCTATCTTTCTCCTCTGGTAGTTATAGCTCCTGACCTCTTCGAGCGGGGGGATCTCCTCAACGCGCGGGTCTTCAGGGTTGAGTATTATCCTTGTCCTGAAGTTCGCGTGGAGTTCTATCCCGTTTCGTCCTTCCCTTACGGAGGGGTCGATGACCTTTATGACGTCCCCTGGGTTGAGTTCGTTGTAGTACTTCGCGACCGCGTTGTCCCACAGGACGAGCCTGGCCTTGCCCGTCGAGTCGTAGATTATGAGGTTCGCAACCCTGCCGGTTGACCCGTCCCTTCTCTTGTATTCCCTGGGCGGGTACTTCCTCATGATCCTCGCGACGATGTTCACACCGGTCATCCCGGGTACGAGGTCCCCTATGTGAAGAAGCTCCTCCCCACCTTCAAGGTTTATCCCAAGCTCCTCTGCGAGCATTACGGCTGCCGCGTGCTCGGAGATTCCCTCGCGCTCGGCTATTTCCTTTATCCTCTTTTCGATTTCATTGGATGAGAGACCCTTCCGTCTCTCGATCACCTCAATAATCTGCTCCTTCGTCAGCACTCCCATGACACTCACCTTAATGGTAATCATGTCTCCGGGTATTTAAACCTTTCTCCAACCGGGCCTCTGGCAAAACCGTTCCGCAAGAGGGGCTCTTTTGGATGTTAAGGGGAGAAAAAATGTTTATTGCCTCTCAGAGGTTTCGACCTCACTCTCAGGCTCTTTCGTTTCCCTGCCCTCTATCCTGTCTACCAGGTCACTGTACTCCGCGTGAACCACCCTCTTGAAGGCCTCCTTTATCAGCATCGGATCGTTCTCGGGAAAACCGTAGAGCTCGGCGAACTTGGGCGTGGTTCCGAGCACCTTGGTCCTCTCGTAGGGCTCGGCGTAGATCAACCCCATCTCCCTAAGCTTCCTTATGTGCTCGTAGGCCTGGCTCCCGCGGAGCTTCACAACCTTGCTCTGCTCTATCGGCTGAAGGTATGCAATGAGGGCGAGCGTCTTCAGTTCCCCCGTCCTGAGGTCAGGTCTTGGCATGAGCTGGATCACCCTCTGGCTGTACTCCTGCTTTACCTGCATGACGTATTTATCCCCCAAAACCCTAACAACCTCCACAGCGCTCTTCCTCTCGGCGTATTCTGCGGCGATGAGCTCTATAAGCTTCTCCAGGTAGTCCAGCGACCTTATCCCGAGAGCCCTCGACAGCTCCTTCACGCTCAGGGGTCTGCCCGATACGAAGAGGGCAGCCTCGACGAGGGCTTTGTCCTCAAGCAGTCCCATCCCTTCCACCGCTCCTACTTGGCCTAGGCTTCTATAACCTTTTCCCCACCGCAAACTTTATAAAGTCAGCTCGGAAGGTCAGTACCGGTACGGCGGTCATAGCGGCGGGGTCACACCCGGTCTCGTTTCGATCCCGGAAGTTAAGCCCGCCTGCGTTTCCGGTGGTACTGCCCTCCGGGAGGGGGCGGGAAGCCGGAAACGCCGCCGGCCACTCAAACGCCCGGGTGGTGTAGCCCGGCCCATCATACGGGACTGTCACTCCCGTGACCCGGGTTCAAATCCCGGCCCGGGCGCCAGACCTCTTATTGTTCCACTTAAGGTCATGGCTCATTGCTAATTCTGACCTTGCCCTCTCAGGGAAATGTCTTCGGCATTTTCTCCAACAGTCTGGATTATCGCCTTGGTTTGCTTCGGTGGGATTTAGAAAAAAGTTGGGTTGGGTTTGAAATTTTAGGGGGGTAAACCCCAAGAAAGCCCCATTCAGCGTTTCATGGTCGAGAGAACCTTGGTGGTGACGTCGTTGCCCTCTTTGTCGTATATCCTGAAGTAAGCGCTGTAGGGGAGCTTCATCTTGGCCCTGTGCATGGCACCGAGGGCGAACTTAAGGTGGTTCTCGTTGAGGTAAACGGAGAGTATCTTCTGGTCCTTCCTTACGCGGGCTGCTAAGCCTATCGGCTTTCCGAAGGGCCTTCTCATACCGTTTCCGTAACGGTCGGCCTTCCTTCCGGTGGCCATCGGGTTCTCACGGAGAACCTGGAACGGGAAAACGCGGATCTTGAAGTGGTAGTTGCTCCTTCCGACGTTCTTCTGGAGGTATCTGTTCACCTGGATACGAATCGCCTCGAGGGCGTTTTGCCTTATCTGCATGGCCTGCTCGGCATGAAGGCTGACCTCGTACTGGAACTCGGCGGAGAGGTTGCCCATGTCGAAGATCGTTATCTTGGGTCCCGGAGCACCGCGTATGTACTCCCTCCTCGTGTAAGCGGGCTTGTCAACGTCCCTATCAATCTTGGCCGGTCTCAGTCCCATACTCTCACCTCCAAATGAGCGTAAGCTAAGCCTAAACTCAGACGAGTCGAGTCCCTTATAAAAGTTTTGGGATAGAGGTTGGTGCCATCCCTCTCATTTAAGCTTAACGGTTTCCCAGAGGAGCGCGGCGGAGACGGGAAGAAAAGACAGCAGGGCGAGGTTGAGGGTTACAACCCCATGAAGCTCACCGAGGGAGTAGGCCAAGCCAAATAGCATTCCACCTACGAAGGTAGAGAGGTTCTGCACCCCGTTGACTCCACCGATAGCAAGGGAAGAGCGGTGGTAGGAAGCGAGAACTTTCCTCGAAATCGGCCTGAAGCTCTGGAAGGCGAAGAGCGCCAGGAATATCCCGAGGAACACCGTCGGGGCGGTCTTCACCGCTGCGAGAAGCGGGGAAACCGCCGCCAAAATGGACGTCAGCACTACCGTCCCCCTCTCACTACCCATGTCTGCCATCCAGGAGACACCATAGCTCAGCAGGGCCGCTAAGAAGCCGGCCCAGCCTATCAGTGTGGCGGTCGTTGCTTTGTCCAGTCCGAGTGTCTCGGAGACGTAAATGTAGGTTATCTCGCCGGAGGTGAAGGCGACTATTACTGCCATGAGCGATGCTATAATCAGTATCCGTCTCGGGTCGAGAGATAGTTTCTCGGTCCCTCCAGGGGCCTTTCTCTTCGGCACGATCCAGCCCGAAAGGAGGGCGTAGCTCCCCACCATTATCAGGCCGGTGAGAAGAAAGAACGCCGATGAGAGCCACATCTGGCTGGAGAAGCCCCAGCCGGCGGTGTAAGCGTAGACGTAGTTTCCGAGCAGGGAAGCGATGCTGCCAAAGAAGAAGTACACAGATGTTACCCGCGCCCTTATCTCATCGGGCGTCGTCACCGCGATTACGAACTGGGCCATCGGCCAGCCCAGCCCGTTGAGAAAACCGTTGAGAAGCTTTATTCCGGCAACCTGAACCCAGGTGGAGGTCAGTGGATAGAGCTGAACGGCCAAACCGTTGAGCATCATCGCAACGGCACCGACGTAGACGAGCTTTTTGCCCCTCTCGAGCATCAAACCTCCGAAAACTGAAGAGAACGCCCTCGCGAGGACGAAGGACATCGAGACGATTGATACGGACAGCATGCTCGCCTTCAGGACGTCGCGCGTGTAGAACGCTATTGCTGGGGTGGCGAGCCTGAAGGCAAGGGTTCCTGTGAAAGCAGATACTATGAGCAGAGCTATTCCAACGAGGCGGGGGCGTTCCATCAGACCACCTTCTAAGCGTTGCTCCAAACGTTTTAAAAGTCTTGGCAGGAACGAAAGGATTTCACACGATAAAGCCCGAACCGGAAAAAACTTCGCTGAGACCCGGCCAAAGCCGGGAGGAACCCTTTTATAGATTCCGCCTCAACCCCCGCCGAGGTGGTATCATGGAACTCAGGTTCAACATGGAGTATGAGGAAGCTTACAGGGAACTCTACGAGCTTGTCAAGCCTAAGTACAAGCTTTTCACCGCGGGTCCGGTTGCCTGCTTCCCGGAAGTTCTCGCGATAATGAGCGTTCAGATGTTCAGCCACCGCTCGGCCGAGGCCAAGGAAGTTCACGTTGACACGCTCAACAGGCTCAAAGCATTTCTTGAGGCCGATAAAGGTGAGATAATCCTCTTCCCCAGCTCCGGCACTGGATTCATGGAGGCCGCCGTGAGGAACACCGTCCCGCGCGGCGGAAAGGTTCTCGTGACGACCATTGGAGCGTTTGGTGACAGGTTCGCCGAGGTCGTAGAAACCAATGGAAGGAAAGCAATCATCCTCAGAAAAGAACCAGGATACGCGGTAAAACCGGAGGAGCTTGACGACGCCCTCAGGAAGAGCCCGGACGTTCACGCCGTTACAATAACCTACAACGAGACCTCAACCGGCGTTCTCAACCCGCTCCCGGAGCTGGCCAAAGTAGTTAAAGAGCACGACAAGCTCCTCTTCGTCGATGCTGTGTCTGCCATGGGCGGTGCCGACATAAAGTTCGACGAGTGGGGTATTGATCTGGTCTTCGCGAGCAGTCAGAAGGCCTTTGGAGTGCCGCCGGGACTGGCAGTTGCCGCCGTCAGTAAGAGGGTTTTTGAGATAGCCGAGAGGATGCCGGAGCGCGGCTGGTACTTCGACCTTCCGCTCTACAGGAAGTTCAACGAGAAGAAGAAGGGAACGCCCTCAACCCCGCCGCTTCCACAGATATTCGGCCTCAACGTCGTTCTGAGGATAATCGAGAAGATGGGCGGGAAGAAGGAATGGCTCGGAATGTACAGGAAGAGGAGCGAGATGATACGCGAGGGAGTCAAGGGGATGGGCCTAGGAATCCTTGCGGAGCCTGGCTATGAGAGTCCAACGATTACCGCCGTCGTCGTCCCCGAGGGTATGAAGGGCGTCGACGTCTACAACGCCATGCGCGAGAGGGGCTTCGAATTGGCCAAGGGCTACGGAAGCGTCGCCGAGAAGACCTTCAGGATTGGAAACATGGGTTACATGACCTTCGAGGACATCGAGGAGATGCTCGCCAACCTGCGGGAGGTTATAGAAAAGCTTAAGGGCTGATCCTCCTCTCACCTTTTTAGTGGGAATCATGGTCTCGAAGAAGTGGCTCACGATATGGCTGGTTCTTAACTTCATCATCTTCTGGTTCGTTGGGTTGGCTTCCAGCGGCTATTCAATGGAGGGCTATCTTCCGGGGCAGAGCGCAAAGGTCGACCAGTACGTCCCGTTTGTGTACGCAAAGCCCGATGACCTGCCCAAGGGCGTGCTCTACATGGTGGACTATGACGGAACGATACACTACTACATCGTCTGGGAGGACGAGTACTTCAGCAACTCCTTCATAGACAGGCTCTACCGGTTCTTCAGGGGCTTGGTTTACAGCGGGGCGACGCAGGACATAGAGGTCGTTAAGGTCAATCCAGACAACGGCACGTTCTACTTCCAGACCCACGGTCACACCGATGTCAACGGCAGGATACTTCCAGACGGAAGCTGCCTCTGGCTGGAGGAGGACAGGACGATTCCGAACTGTGCCGAGAACGGGACGCACATCAAGGTTTACGTAGTAACGTGGAATCACATGCTTTCCCTCCTGCCCGAGGGTGGAACGGTGAGGGCCAACCTGACGATGAGACACATGACTCCAGAAGATTACGTCTCCCTTGGAATGTTTAGGAGGACCCAGTACAGCATGGCAGGAATAACCTTCAGCTCACTCACCATCGCGCTTTTAGCCACCCTTCTGTTCAACGGCGTATTCTACTGGGCTTGGAGGAAGGGATACCTCAGCAGGGAGGGACAGAGAAAGGTCAGGAGGGAGGTTAGAAAGAGCCTGAAAGAGCTTAGGAAGTGATCATTTGAATTCAATCAATTTTCCCTTCTCTATCCTGTATACCCTGTTTATCATCCTCATCCCCGTTCTCCAGTCCCTGCTCAGCTCCACGAGGACATCGAAGCGGTTGAAGGTGTTCTCGTCTATTCCGAGCCAGTGCATTGTTTCAGCCTTCAGGTCGTCGCTCATGGCCAGGGACGTTACGATGAATGCATAATCATCTATCAGCTCATCAAGAACCCTCGGAACGCTGATGGTGTGGAGGGTGTCTATCACCACGTAGTCCGGTTTCATTTTTCTCAGCTTTTCAATGACTTCATCGGTTCTTTCGTCCGTGCTCCTCCTGTTAAAGGCGGTGTCGATAACCTCGATGTTTTCTTTGAAGGGCTTGAACTCGCCGTAGGCGGTGACAACGGCAACCTTCCACTCCTCGGGAACGTAGTGAAGGAGCGCCTCAACGAGCTTCGTCTTTCCACTCCTGCTCGTGCCGGTGATGAGAACATCCCTCTTGGCCAGGATTTCCTCCTTTAGGAGTTCTATCTGCTCCGGCCTTGCCGAACCATAGCGTATCAGATCTTCCGGTTTGAATATGTATACACCCATCGGCCTCACCACATGTATTCCACTCCGGGAGGTTATAACCCTGCCGTTTGGCTTTCTGAACTCTGTTGGAATTATGACGGTTTAAATTTAAAATATGGTATTTTCATTAAAAAATTTGCTCAATTTCCATCATTTTTGGCAAAAATTCAAAGATTTTTGCACAAAGGCAATAAACCCCAAAACAACTTGACGAAAAATTGGTGATTAACATGAACGCTCTCCAAATTGTAAGTAGGAAAATTGACCCGATAGCGGAAGTTCAGACGGGGGTGATTGCCTACCTTACCGGCGAGCTTTCAAAGAGGGGCTTCCGATGGCTACTTCCCATTGTTCTGAGCTCGATAACCGACCCCCTCTGGCCGGACCCTGCCGCGGGAGAGGCTTTGAGACCACCTGAAGTGGAAGTCTACGGAGAAAGGCTTAGG
>WAMH01000214.1 GCA_015522395.1 Thermococcus sp.
CCTCCGGAATGTCCGGGGCTAGACCGTTCTCCTCGAGGATCTTGGTGATCTTCTTCCCCGTTATGAGCTTAACGCTCGGGATTCCGTACTGGTCCCTGAGGATCGTCCCTATCATGGCCGCGCTGTAACCTTCCTTCCTGAGCTTGATAACGAGTCCCTCGACCTCCTCCGCCGTGTACTCGACCCAGGTCGGCGGAGTGGTCCTCGGAGGCTTCTTTGAGCCAGACTTACCCCTCTTTCTCGCGTGTATCCTTGCCATACGAACACCTCCCGGTGACGGCCAGCTCCCGCCAGCCGCCCCTTCGCTCCGAAGTCGAGGAGGGATTTAAAAAGGTTTGCCCCGCTTAACATAGGTTCTTCCAATTTTCTCGTATTCCTTTAACCATAGTTCAACGGCCTTAGCAGGTGAATAATTCTCCAGCAACTCAATTGCTCTTTTGAGCTTTTCGGACTTCCTGCTCGCTGTAAAGCCGATCTTCCATGAAAACAACACAACATCATTAAAACGAGAAACCCTCAGGAGGAACATATCAACGTTTGATGAATATTCCTCTCCGCGAATAATAACTCGATGTCCCCGTGAGTACAGTCGGGAGATCTTGGAGGTTATTCCCAGCCTCTCCAGACACCTCTGAACGAATTCCAAGACCTCCAAATCGGAGTTAACCGCAGCAACCTCCACTTTGAAAGATTTTCCAGCGGATATCACGGGGAATCCCTTACTATCAAAGAAACCCCTAATGAACTGCACAGGATAATCCTCGGCCAAAGAGAATAGCCTTTCTCGGGAACCTGTTAATAGTTGGAACAGTGCCTTATTGCTTCCCTCAACATAGTATCTATCTACGCGAGTGGAGTCCCTTTCAAATCCCACCGTCACCCCAATTCCCAGCTTTTTCAAAGCATCCGCAAAGGCTTCGGCGAATTCTTTATCAATGACTTTAAGTTTGATGACGTATCTCCCGTTGCTTTTTAGATGCACACTACCATCGCCAAGATAGACACCAATAACATACGAGAGTTCAGGTGATGGCTCTAACGAGATAGTATGAATCCTGTTGAGTGGATTGTGAGTCCCTTTGCACCATCGAATAACGGTTGCCTTCGGGAGTTTAAGATCGTGCTCGTTTGAGACGGCCTTGACTATTCCCCCATAGCTGAAGCCTTGAGAACGAAGAGCCTTTACCTCGTCCATTATCCTCTGAAGTTCCCTAATCGGAAGGTCCTTGATCTTCCTCATGACTACCAAAAGAGGTAACCTGAAAAGCATAAAAAAGTTTTCGCTACATATGAAACGCTTCAATGGACATGGTAGAGCACAAGAGGACAGATAGGGGCTATAATGTACAGAAACGAGCTGGTAGCGGGGCGAGGATTTGAACCTCGGACCTCCGGGTTATGAGCCCGGCGGGCACTCCTAGCTGCCCCACCCCGCTGCTCGACCTGTTCTTAATGAACCGGCGAGGGTTTATAAATTTTACGGGGGCGGGTTTATAACTTCCGGCACCAACCGGTTTCGGTGGTGGCATGTACCTGACGAAGGAGGAGGAGCTTATCCTGGCCGGTGAATACGGCTACGCGCTCCAGAAGGCGATGGAGATACTGGTCGCCCTCGGGGAAATTTATGGGGCTGACCGGTTAATACCGATCAAGAGCGCACAGGTCGCGGGGGTTTCATACAAGAACATCGGCGAGGCTGGAATCGAGTTCCTGCGCGACTTTGTAAATGCTGGCGCAAAGGTCTCCGTCTACACGACGTTAAACCCTGCCGGAATAGGAGACGACGAGTTCATGGAGAAGCAGGAGGAGGTTCTCAGCCTCTACCGCGAGATGGGCATCGAGGTCACATCAACCTGCACCCCCTACTATGGTGCGAACCTGCCGAAGTTCGGCGACCACATAGCATGGAGCGAGAGTTCAGCGGTTATCTTCGCGAACTCTGTAATTGGAGCGAGAACCAACAGGGAGGGTGGCCCATCGAGCTTGGCAGCCGCGATAGTCGGCAAGACCCCGAGCTACGGCCTTCACCTCGAAGAGAACCGGAAGGCGACGGTGATAGTCGATGTCAAGGCGAAGGTGAAAACCTTCGTCGACTACGCGGCTCTGGGATACCACCTCGGAAGAACCCTCGGCAACGACGTGCCCTATCTGCGCGGGATAAAGCCAGAGAAGACCGAGTTCTTGAAAGAGATGGGAGCGGCGATGGCCGCGAGCGGCTCGATAGCACTATACCATGTGGAGGGCGAGACACCGGAATATAGGGAAGCAATCTCCGATAAGCTTGAAACTATAACCGTCGAAGAGAGCGACATCAAGGCCGTTAGGGAGCAGTTCAGCGACGACTGGGACGGGATAGACATGATACTAATCGGCTGTCCCCACGCTTCCCTGCCCGAGGTGAAGGAGATAGCCGGGCTTTTGAGAATGCGCGGAAGGCCGCTGAGGATACCGCTCTTCATAACAGCCAGCAGGGCGGTGAAGGCTTTGGCGGACGCGCTGGGCTACACAGAAACCATAGAGCGTTACAACGGCAGAATAATAGCGGATTCCTGCTTCGTCGTCTCGCCGATAAAAGGTTGGTATCAGGGAATAGCCAC
>WAMH01000215.1 GCA_015522395.1 Thermococcus sp.
GGATAGCGATCAAGGCCTTTGAGGAAGGCTCCTCCCTGAGGGACAGGATGCTCGTCTCCACAGACCTCCTGAGCGAACCCGTTGAGAGGACCGCTCTGAAGCTCTCGCTCCTCTCCAAATCGAGGATAGCGGAAATCAAGCGGCTCTCCTCCCTTCTGAAGGCTCTTGAGTTAAGTTTCTCCGGGCTTAAGGCCGAGGGCTATTCCGAGGAGGCGCTGATGGCTTACCTTACTGCCAAGGAGGGGTTAAATCTGATCCCCATCGAGGAACTCGATGCAGGAGAAAGACCGAGGGCCGTCTACGTCTACGACGGCTGCTGGAAGCTCCTTCCCCTCTAGGAGCGGAGCATCAAAGGCGCCCTCCTGTCGGTGCTCCTCTACATCGAGAACCGCTCCTCCGGTCCCAAAAGGGAGGAGGTAAGGAAGGCCTACGAGCACCTCAGGCGGATCCAGCTCGACCCCGAGGCGACTTTGAGAGTCCTTAAAAAGCTTGGGGAAGAGGAGAACCTCAAAATTTCGGTGGAGCTTTAGACAACCTTCCACAGCTCGTCGCTCTCGGGCCTCTCGAGCGGCCTTTCGACCCCGTTCTCGACGATCACCCTTCTCCCGGGGTCTTCAACGAACTCGCCTATTATGGATGCGTTTATTCCCCTCTCCGCGAGCGCCCTCAGGATTTCGTCCGCGTTCTCTGGGGGAGCGGCTATGAGGAGCGCACCCGAGCTTATCAGCGCGAGCGGGCTGAGGTTGAAGAACTCGCATATCCTCAGTGTCTCCTCCCTTATCGGTATCCTCTCGCGGTGGACGACGAAGCCAAGCTTTGCAGCATCCGCCATCTCGTGGAGGCCGTTTGCTATACCTCCTTCCGTCGGGTCGTGCATCGCGTGGACGCCGGTTTCGTTGGCAGTTAGAGCGTCCTCGACAACGCTTATCATCTCGATGAAGGACTTCGCTCTCCCCACGAACTCCCTTCCAAACCTCCTCTCGAGCTGCTCGCTCCTCTCGCTCGCTATTATCGAGGTTCCCTCCAGGCCGGCCCACTTGGTGAGAATTATCGCATCCCCCGGCTTTGCGCCGTTAGAGGTTACGAGCTTTCCCCTCTCCACCTCGCCGAGCATCGTTCCGACCACTATGGGCCTTTTTAATCCTGGGGTAACCTCCGTGTGGCCGCCAACGATCGCTATTCCAAGCTTTGAAGCGCTGGCGTGGAGGTCGTCCATTATTCTCTCGAGCGTTCTCTCGTCCGAATTTTCAGGAAGGAGTATGCTCACGAGAAACCACTTTGGCCTTGCCCCAAAGGTTGCGACGTCGTTCGCGTTGACGTTGACCGTGTAAAAGCCTACCCTCTCCTCCGCCCCAGTTATGGGGTCGGTTGAGGCAACCAGAACTCTCTCGCCGAAGTCTATGGCAGAAGCGTCTATTCCTAAGTCCGCTCCGACTAGGACCCTCTCGTCGGGGGCGCCGAGGTGGTGGAACACTATCTCCATGAGCTTTTCTGGGAGTATTTTACCCGGTGCTAACATGCCACCACCGGTCTTGAATCTCTTTGGCTCTTAAGAAGCTTTTCGATGGGGAAATAAAAGAGAAAAGTCGAAAATCAAAGCCGCTCACGGCTTCCAGTGTTTGCCGCCGTGTTTGCCGCCGAGGGGGAAGACGATGTGGTCGCGGAATTTGAGCTTCTCCGTTGCGTAGAGCTTCATCAGCTCGAACCTTATCTGCTTCATTAGACTCCTCGCGAGCCCGTAGTTTCCCTCCTTTATCGCTTCTTCAAGCTTTTCAACGAGGGGCTTGATCTGGGTAACGTTTATTCCTGCCTTCTGCATGATCATCAGCTGGGCCTCTATGCGCACCAGCCCCATTCTGAGGCCCATTCCAGGGTCCACGCGGAGCCTTGCCCGCCATCCTTCGGATGCGATCCTAACCGCGAAGTCGGCGTGCGCCTCCGCCGCTATGGCTAAGCCGTAGGCCTTGCCGTACTGCCCGTTGTTAAGGGCCTCCTCCGCGCGCTGGAGCAGTTTCTCGGACTCGTTCAGGGTTTTCTCAACCATTAGCTTCTCGCGAGGCTTGAGGGTTGCGTTGGCGAGGAGCTTCTCCGCATAGGCAACACGTTCCTTTGCGGTGGCTATGGCATCGAGCGCCATCTCCCTAGTTACGTTCACGCTGACCTTCTCCACCCTCATTGGAGAACCCAACTGCAACCTCTCCAGCACCCTGATGGTGGCTCCCTTTGTCACTGGCGTGTAAACGACCGTTATGTTAATGGGCCTGATCCTGAGCCTGCCCATTATCCTGACCGGATCGGTGGTAGCGTTGGCGTATATTATAACGCCGTGGCACTTGATGGCCTTCATGAAGGCCTCCATTATCGCGGCGCTGTCGTTGCCCGGGGCGATGACCGCGCTCCCGTTGAACTTCAGGTGAAGCTTCACGGTGGCGTTACCTATGACCGCAACGTCGGTCCCGTAACGGTTCTTTCCCCACCAGCGTTCCACCGTTATGTTGAGCTCTTTCAAGTCCGAGACGTACTGCTCTGGCACCGCTGCCGGACCTCCTATTATTATAACCTGGTCCGGTGCGTAGGCCATGATCTCAGCGGTCACGTTTGGGGTGTAGACCCCCCACGGGGTCGTCACAACAAAGGCCCCCGTCAGGTTCGCTATATACTTTGCCAGGGCGCTGTCGGCTGCGTTGTCGCTGACGAGTATAACCGTGACACTGCTACCCTGGCTTGCTGAAGCCGCTGAAACGCCGCTGAATGCCAGTCCCATGGTCATTAGCATCACTCCGAAGAGCAATGCTATACCCTTTTTCCACATCATAGCTGTTCACCTCGGTCTTTTATCTCAAAAACCCTCTATTTAAGCTTTTTTCACGAAATCGTGCGCTTAGATTTTCCTCCGTTAGCGAGGATTCATCCGAATCCTTCTTGATGGATGCCAACGTTAAAAAACGTTAGTTTACTTTTAGGCACGTTTACAGGAACCGTTCAGGTTCCGGTTTTCCTTACTGGGGATGGCAAAAGTAGAAGAGGAGCAAAACTATGCTCAAGCCGCTCAGACATAGTAGTACTCACCCCTCTCCTTCTGCTCCCTGTCCTTCACCGAGCCTTCCTTGTTGGCCCTCGGCCTGCCGCTGTCCGGATCCCTGCGGAAGGTTATGCCAACGCTAGCAAGGAAACGGTTCATACCCTCGCGCATTCCCATCGGGGGCAAAGCCCTACCGTGCTTCCCGGGTTCGCCCTCGAAGACGATCAAGCGATCGCTGAGGTAGTCGACCATCATGACGTCGTGCTCGACTATCAATGCCGTCTTCTCGTTCTTGGCCATCAGCGAGCGGATCGCCTTTGACACCGCTAATCTCTGCTCCGAGTCGAGGTGCGCTGAAGGCTCGTCGAGCAGGTAGAGGTCAGCATCGCGTATCAGGCAGGCGGTTATCGCCACACGTTGAAGTTCTCCACCGCTCAGCTCCTCGACCTTCTTGTCGTACAGCTCTGGAATGCCAAGCGGGTTGAGGAGTTCGCTCTTGTAGAAGCTGCTCATCAGTTTGGAAGCATCGATCTTGCTCAGGAGTTCGTAAACGGTTCCCTCGTAGTCGGCTTTTATATACTGCGGCTTGTATGAGACGGTGAGCGACCAGTCAACCTCCCCCTCCGTCGGCTTCTCAACTCCCGCCAGCATTTTGACGAAGGTGGTCTTTCCTATACCGTTCGGGCCGACGATTCCAACGACCTCGCCGATGTAAAGCTCTCCCCCCTCCGCTTCAAGCCTGAAGGAGCCGTAGTCCTTCACGAGACGCGGATACTGAACGAGTATCTCACCCTCCTGGCTCTTCCTCTCGCTCTTCTTCGTGAAGCTGACCTCATAGGGTCTGAAGCGGACGTTCTCATCCTTAAGGTAGCCGCGGAGGAACCCGTTTATCCCGTTCCTCGTCGATTTTGGCTTGGAGAATATACCATACGCTCCTGGCTTTCCGTAGACGACGTGAATGATGTCGCTGAGGTAGTCGAGAACTGCCAAATCGTGCTCGACCGTGAGGACGGCCTTTCCTGAATCCGCCAGCCCTCGGATTATCCTCGCGACTTCAAGGCGCTGCCTTATGTCGAGGTAGCTCGACGGCTCGTCGAAGAAGTAGAAGTGCGCGTCCCTGAGGAGGGCGGCCGCTATCGCAACGAGCTGGAGTTCACCGCCGGAGAGCTGTCTTATGTCCCTGTCGAGGATGTTCCCAAGCTCAAGCTCCTTTACAACCTCGTCGAACTTTCCTGCCTCGTCGGCCTTCTTGAGCAGGTCGCGGACCTTCCCCTTGACCGCTTTGGGAATTAAATCAACGTACTGTGGCTTGACGACCGGCCTTATCTCTCCGTTTTTGAGCCTCTCAAAGTAGTTCTGAAGTTCGTTGCCGCGAAAGGCCCTTATCACGTTGTCCCAGGAATCGTTGTCGCCGCAGAGGTTCGGGAGGAGCTGACCCGAGAGTATTTTGACGGCCGTCGTCTTACCGGTTCCGTTCGGTCCGAGGATTCCGACGACCATGCCGTCCTTCACAACGGGAAGGCGGTAGAGGGCAAAGGCGTTTATTCCGTAGCGGTGGACGCAGTCCTCATCAAGCTGTTCCGGAAGGTTAACTATCGTTATCGCGCCGAAGGGACATTTATGCACGCAGATTCCACAGCCGGTACAGCTGGCCTCCTGGATGATCGGGCGGTAGTTCTCCTCGTCTATGATTATCGCCTCGCCGCCCATTCTGTTTACCGGGCAAACTCGCTCGCACAGGAAGTGCCCGCACTTGTCCGGGTTGCACTTGTCGTAATCGATGACCGCTATCCTCGCCATTCCCACCACCGGCCTAGGCTGAGGGGGAGGGTTTTAAAGGGTTGCGGGGGTGACCTGGACATTAAAGGCACCCATCTCTTCTGGACATTACCAAAACCTTACCCTCCCCCGCGTCTTCTCCGTCAGAAGCTCCATCAACTCCTCAGCTTCCCCCCTCCTCGTCTCGACCGTGAACTTCACCCGTTGGTTGTATTCTTCACCAACCACCCTCCCACCGGCGTTCTCAACGACCCCCTTAACCGTGTGGAAGAGGCTGTATGGGAAGGTAACCTCAAACCGTTCCTTTTCATAAACCTCGGTAATCCCTGCGTTCCCGATGGCCAGGCTTGCCGCATCGCTGTACGCTTTAACAAGCCCACCATAGCCGAGCTTTATTCCCCCGAAGTAGCGAGTAACCACGACCACGACGTTGCTCAGGCCTTTGTTCTGGATGACCTTGAGAACGGGCTTTCCGGCGGAGCCCTTAGGCTCACCGTCGTCATCGTAGCGAACCGCGAAGTTCTTTCCGTCGTTGATAAGGTAAGCCGAAACGTTGTGGGTCGCGTCGTCGTGGTGGGCCTTTATCTGTGTTATGAAGGCCTTGGCATCTTCCTCGGTGTTCGCCGGTGAAGCATAGCCTATGAAGACCGACTTCTTGACCACGAGCCTGGCGCTTCCTGGTCCCTTCAACGTCAGGTACCCCATCCCCCGCATCATCCCCTCAGCGTCGCTATGAGCTTCTTCTCGTCGAGGAGCATTGTTATCGCGTCCTTGACGTCCTTAACAACGATATCGCTCGCGAGGAGTGCATCGACGGTCGCCCCTTCAGGCCCGATCACACAGAAAGCCAGCTCCGCTCCCTCGAGCATCGCAACGTCGTTGTCGCCGTTCCCAACCGCCGCGTACGGCTTGTAGTCCTCCGCTATCTCGGCTTTTTGAATGCCACTGGAGACCCGTTCGATCCTTACGGGGAGTCCCTTAAACTCCTCCTCCAGAGTTCCGAAGGTGTCCGCGCTCAGAACAACGACCGTGTATCTGTCAGCGAGCCGTTCGAGCAGGTGCTTCACCTCCTCGCTAACCCTGCCGCTCTCTCCCAGAGTGCCGTTCAGGTCAAAGAGAACGGCCCTGAAATCAACGTTACCGTAGTTTGGTATCTCCATGTTCCCACCACCTTAGAGTGGGTGCAAGATTTTAAAAGGTTGTATCATATTTTCAACAGGTGGCCGCAGTGGGTCAAGGAGAAGGCGACTGGAGGGAGCAGCTCAGGGAGAGACTCTTTGACCAGGAGGTCCTCGTGAGGATAAACGCCTTCTTCCTGACGTACTTTGGCTGGATCGCCTTCGGCGTTCTCTACGGCGTCATCGGGCGGTGGAGCGCAAACGTTACGGGGGACCTTCTGAGGTTACCCTTCACCTCCAGGGAGATGGTCGTGAGCCTAGTGAGCTTCACCCGGCACGTACCCCCTCTGTACTACCTATTCAATGGCGTTTACTACCTCGGCTTTGCCGGCTCGATAGCCCTCGTCGTGATCTACGTTCTGGTTTACATGAGGGACCTGGAGACCTCCGACAGGTTGCTCGGCATGTACCTAACCGGTTACACAGTCGCAGGGATCATCTACCTCCTCTTCCACGTCTACGCTCCCCACGTGGTTTACAACCTCCCCGGGTACAGCTCGGAGAACACCCTGTTCACCAGGCAGGAGTTCGTCTTTCCGTCCCTTCACAACACGTTCATCACGATAAACATCATCGCCCTCTGGAAGTACCGCGACAGACTCGGCGGGAAGCTGCTGATCCTCATCAATTCCCTCGTCCCCTTTGCAACCCTCTTCCTCGGCCACCACTGGATATACGACATAATCGGTGGTATCGTCCTCGGAACCATAGTGTCGAGGCTTCCAATGAAGTGGGGGGTGGGAGCGTCGAGGTCCCTCTACAGGATGGAGCTCTCGTCCCTCCAGAAGGTGACTGCCATCAACCTCATTCTGGTTCTCATCGTCCTCATCCTAGCCGCAAGGCCCGAGAGGGCCGTTGAACTCCTGGGGAACCTCCTCGGGAACACCTGAGAAAAGCTTATAAATACCGGACGTTTTCCATAGAACGGTGCCGGGGTAGCCTAGCTCGGCAGGGCGGCGGACTCGTAATCCGCAGGTCCCGGGTTCAAATCCCGGTCCCGGCTCCACAAAGTTTTAAGCCTTCACGTTCAACTCCAACCAAGATACGCGTTCTTTATGTACGATCCCCAGACCACGAGGCCGTTCGCAACGTCCACCGACACCCTGACGGGTTCTCTAATGGAGGGGTTTACCACCACTATATACAGCGGACCCTTCACCGGGAACCTCCAGAACTGACTCACGTGGGTCGTATCCACCACATTAAACAGGCATGGAGCCGCTCTGCCCGCTTCAAGAAGACGGAGTCCACCGGAGTTCGTTATGCACACCGTGACCGGGCCAGAGGACTCAATCGAAAAGTGAACCATGCTCCACTGCGTTCCCCGAAGTTCGTATACCCTATAACCTCCCGGCCCGAGGGTGGCGACCTCCCGCAGGTGATACGGTGGCACCAGAAGAGAGAGTAGCAGAAAAGCGGACACCACAATGCCCATCGTTAGCAGGTAAGCTTCTTGCCGCCTTCCCCTGGGCATGGTGAACGGGAAGCGGTTCATATTCCTCACCCAATTGTTATTTATGAAACAGCATCTTTTAAAATTATTCCAAAAATTGCTGCTAATTCGTACTAAAAATACAAAATCCAGCAAAAAATGGGAATTTTTGACAATAATGTACAGAACTGCAAATCCTTCAAGACGGGGTTTAAACAGCAAACCGTGAGTCACCATGTAATTTATAAGCACGAACCGACGGAAGTGAGAGCATGGATGACGAGACAGGGGGAACTCTGCTGGCCCTGCTGGGGATGACAGTTTACGGCATTGAACCGGTCATCATAAACGCCAACCCCTCGGCCCCCATTGGTTTTGCGGCCCTCTCGGCAACCGTTGCATCGCTTATCCTGTGGCCGGCGATGATCTACACTGGGGGAACGGCTGAGATAAGGGAAAACCCATCCCAACTCTGGAAGGGGGCGCTCGTTGGCCTCTTTGGAACGGCACTCGCCTACACCGCCTATTCCTACGGGGCCAGAATGAGCACGGCGGTCAACGCGGCCATAATAACCAGGAGCGAGGTTCTGTGGTCTATCGTCCTCTCGTGGTCGATACTGAGGGAGAGAATTAACGGTCGCTTCCTGGGTTCCGTGTTCCTCATCCTGACGGGATTGATGGTCCTGATAACCGGTGGCGGAAAGGTTAAGCCCCACCCCGGTGACCTTCTGCTCCTCCTCGTCCCGCTCTTCTGGCAGATTGGGCACGTCATAGCGAAGCGCCTTCCCTACGGCCCGCTGACGATAGCAACCCTTAGAAACACCTTCGGAGCACTTCTGCTGGCTCCAGCCGCGCTTGCCGGGGGAATGGAACCAACGCGCTTTGCCCTCCTAGAGGGTCTAATGATAGCCCTCGGCCAGGTCATCTGGTACGGTGCGATCAAGAGGATAAACCTCTCAAAAGCAACGGCAATAATAACACCCGCTCCGGTCGTTGCGATGGTTCTGTCGATCACGTCAGGAGAAAAGCTCACCGCTCTGAGCGTTCTGAGCTTCATTCTTGTGAGCGCGGGCACACTTGGGGCCGTGAGAACAGAGAGCGAGCTCAGAACTTGAGGTACGCCTTTACAAACCTCAGAACGTCCCTCGCCCCGAAGCGCCCCGCCCTGTTCGGATCGTATATCATACTCACCGGTATCTCCCTTATTCTAGCGCCCATCTTTGCGGTTTTGAAGAGCATCTCCGTCTCAACCTCATAGCGATCGCTCTCTATCTCCGGCAGGAACTCCCGCCTAAAGGCCCGAAAGCCGCTCTGGGTGTCATAAACGTACGTTTTAAGCTTTAAACGTATGAGCCTCGTCGTGATGATATTGCTCAACCTCCTGTGGAGTGGTCTCTTCCCGGCTTCCTCGACCTTTCTGGCCCCTATCACAACGTCCGCCTCCCCGTTTACTATCGGCCCGAGGAGCTTGATGATGTCCTCCGGTTTGTGCTGGCCGTCGGCGTCCATGAAGACCACCACGTCTCCTGCGGAGTTCTTCACGCCCTCCCGCATCGCACAGCCCTTGCCGCAGTTCCCTTTAAGTTTAATGACCTTTATCCGGGGGTCCTTCTCCGCAAAGGCCCTCGCGGCTTCGTAAGTCCCATCTAAGGAGCCATCGTCGACCACTATCACTTCATCGACGAAGTCGGGAATTCTCTCAAGCACTCCCAGAAGGCGCTTTTCCTCGTTGTATGCGGGTATAACAACACTTATCCTCTTTCCCTTCAGCATCAGTCGTCCTCCAGCCTCTCAAGGGCCTTTTGGGCCTTTTTCCTGAAGTCGTCCTTGTCGAGGAACTCCCAGTAGTGCTCCTTCGCGGGGAACTCTCCGGCTTTGACCTCCTCGCGGTAGCTCTCGAGCGCCAGTCTTATCATTCCGCCAATGTCGGCGTACTTCTTGACGAAGGGTGGAACCTCCTCGTAGATTCCAAGGAGGTCGTGCCACACCAAAACCTGGCCATCGACCCAGGGGCCGGAGCCGATTCCTATGGTGGGGATTGAGATTTCCTCCGTTACGAGCCTCGCGACGTCGGCGAGTGTGAACTCAAGGACAACGGCGAAGGCACCGGCCTTTTCGAGTGCCCTTGCGTCGCGGAGTATCTCCTCAATCCCCTCCTCGGTCTCGCCCATTAACCTGTAGCCGCCAAGCCTCAAATAGCGCTGCGGCGTTAAGCCAGTGTGCCCCATCACTGGGATACCCATCCTGACCAGCTTTCTCACGAGCTTTCTGTGGTCGTGGCCACCTTCTATCTTCACCGCATCAGCCCCGGCCTGGATGAGCCTCACCGCGTTCCTCAGACCCTCGTCGGTGTCTATCTCGTAGCTCCCGAAGGGCATGTCCGCTAAAACGAGCGCGCGCTTTACCGCCCTGGAGACAGCCCTCGTGTGGAATATCATCTGCTCCATGCTGACGTTCAGCGTGTTCGGCTCGCCGTAGACCACCATGCCGAGGGAATCCCCGATGAAGATTATGTCCATCCCGGCTTTGTCCGCTATGAGCGCGGAGGGGTAATCGTAAGCAGTTACCATCGCTATCTTTTCCTTCCCCTTCATCTCGATTATGCGCCTCGGCGTTACCTCCCTCATGTCACCACCTTCAACCATTTCGACGGCGGTCTAATTAACGGTTTCGATTGGTGGGATTTATAAGCTAAGGCCGGGAAAGTGGGATGGGGAATGACGTGGACGATGAATGGGAATTCTTTGAGCCTTTGAAAGTTGGTGGAACACCCTCCGAAAAGCTCATCCGGGAGATGAGAGACGACAGAGAAAGGAGAATTATGGGTGAGGTGGCGGAGATGCGGGAATGGGAGCACTACGAGCACACCGCCGACATAGGCATCCGCGGATACGGCTCAACGCTTGAAGAGGCCTTCGAGGCGGTTGCCTTAGCACTCTTCGACGTCATGGTGGACGTGAGAAAGGTTGAACCTATAGAGTGCCGCGAGGTTGAGGTGGAAGGCGAGGACCTGATGGCCCTCCTGTACAACTTCTTGGAGGAGCTTCTAGTGCTCCACGACATGGAGGGACTCGTCTTCGGCGATGTAACGGTTGAGATTGAGAAGGATGGGGATGGCTACAGACTGAAAGCCAGGGCTTGCGGTGAGCCTCTTGACTACGAGAAGCACGAGCCGAAGGAGGAAGTGAAGGCCATAACCTACCATGAGATGGAGATAAAGAGGTTGCCGGATGGGAGATGGATGGCCCAGCTGGTTCCGGACATATGAGGTGATCCAATGAGCGCAAGGGACAGTATCAGGGAGGTAAACCCCTCTTTTTACGGGCGCTATTCAAAGCTCGAAGATACCGACGAGTTCTGGGAGTTCATAGTGAAACCTCTGAGGCAGAGCATAAGGGTGAACACACTGAAGGCGCCGCTCGAGGTCGTTGTTGAGAGATTGAGAGAGGAGTTCGAGCTTGAACCAATCCCCTGGGTTCGCGAGGGCTTCTTCATTAACGTTGACAACCTCGCGAAGGTTCCTGAGCACGGTTTGGGG
>WAMH01000216.1 GCA_015522395.1 Thermococcus sp.
CTATCGTCCCCTCAACCACCTTGCCGATGAACTCTATTTCGCCGACCTTCTCGACCTCGCTCTCAAGCTCGTACACGAGGAGCTTTGCCAGCTCTTTCCTGAGCTTCTCGACCTCTTTCCTCGCTTCCTTCCACTCGCTGAAGAACCTCTCGGCCGTCTCAGGCACCTTTTCCGGCGGCACGCGGAAGACCTCTGCCGTCTTCTTGAGGAGCCTCTCGGTTTCCTGCATCCAGTTTATAGCAGCTTCTCCCGCGGCAAAAATGATGCGCTCAACGCCGTCCTGTATGCGCTCAGTCCTGAGAATCTTAATCGGCCCGATCAGGCCGGTGTTCGGGAGGTGCGTTCCACCGCAGGCCTGGACGTCCCAGTCCTCTATCTTCAGCACGCGAATGACCCTACCGGGAACGACTCCGCCCTGGTAGAGCCTGAACCCGTACTTCATTTCCGCCTCGGTTCTCGGAAGCCACTCCCAAGTCACTTTTCTGTTCTCCATGACGACGCAGTTGGCTAAACGCTCAATCTCCCTAAGCTCCTCCTCTGTTATGCGCTTGTAGTGGGCTATGTCGAGCCTGGCCCAGTCGGTGTGGAGCTGGCTTCCGGCCTGCCAGACGTGCTTTCCAAGAACCCTCACTAAGGCACCCATGAGGACGTGTGTTCCAGTGTGGTGACGCATGTGTTGGATTCTCCTGTCCCAGTCGAGCTTTCCGTGAACCTTGGCTCCTTCTTTGAAGGCCCCGGGTTTCTCGACTTTGTGGAGGATGACCTTTCCAACCTTCTGAACGTTGGTTACCCTCACTTCCTCGCCGTTCATCTCGAGGGTTCCTGTGTCATAGGGCTGGCCTCCGCCTTCCGGATAGAAGGCCGTCTGGTTAAGAACAACCCAGTCGTCTATTACCTTAAGCACTTCCGCCTCGAACTCATTCATGAACGGGTCCTCGTAGTAGAGCGTCCTTGTGTCCGGTAAATCCTTGACCAGTTCGAAGTCGACGACGTACTCTCCGGCCGTCTTTTTCTCGGTCTTCTCGGCCTCCTTGGCGACGAGCGTGTAGAAGTTGTCCGGTATCTCGACCTTTACCCCCTCCTTCTGAGCCACCTCCGCCACTATCTCCGGCGTTAAGCCGTGGCTCTCGTAGAAGAGGATGAGCTTGTCCAGCGGTATCTCGTTAATGCCCTTCTTCTTGAGCTTCGCTATCTCGCGCTTCACGAGGTCGCTTCCCCTCTTCAGCGTCTCCTGGTAGCGCTTCTCCTCGACGTTGATTATGTCGAGTATTACATCCTCCATCTCCTTGAACTCCGGATAGGTCGGCGAAAGCTCCTTGATGTGCATCGCAACTATCTCGCTCAGCGGAAGCTCAAGACCAAGCTCGCGGAGGTGCCTTATGCTCTTCCTTATGAGCAGCCTGGCAAGGTAGCCCGCTTTCACGTTGGACGGGATTACCCCATCGGCCAGCATGAAGGTGAGGGTCTTCGTGTGGTCCGCTATCGCGTAGATAAGCTCGTATGGTCTTACGGCCCTCTCAAGCTCCTCGACGCTTATGCCAACGCGCTTGGCCACCTGCTCCCTCAGATAGCGCAAATCGCCCATGTCCTCTATGTCAAACATTCCCGCCAAGCGGGAGTTCTCCATGAGGATGCGCTCGTCTATCCTCTCTATCCCGGCCATCCTCTTGAGCGGCTCGACGACGTAGCCTAAGACGGCGTCATAAGCTGTTGGAGTTCCGTGACTCATCCACACGAGCCTCTCAAGGCCGTAGCCGGTGTCAACGACGCGCGTCTCCATCGGGACGTAGTAGTCGCCCTTTATCTCAACCACCTGGCTCGGGTCGGCGTTTTCCGGGGCCTTCTTGTACTGCATGAAAACGAGGGTAGCTACCTCAAGACCGCGATAGAGCACCTCGAAGGCCGGTCCCGCGTTCCCGCCTCCGGCCCAGGGGTTCTCCTTGAAGGTTATGTCTTCAGCCTTCATTCCGAGTTCCTTGGTGAAGAACTCGAAGGCAAGCTCGACCGTCTCGTCCATCCAGTAAATCGGCTTGCCCGGGTAGTTGAAGGCATGGTGGGCCATCATCTCGAACATCGTGAAGTGCCTGCCGGTTATTCCGACGTTGTCGATGTCCGTGAACCTTATCGATGGCTGGCTTATCGTGAGCGGGTTGGCAGGGGGATCCGCCTCGCCGCTTATGACCCACGGCTGGAAGTCCATGATTGAAGCGCCGACGAGGAGAACGTCATCCCTCCAGCGCGGCAGAACGGGATAGCGCTTAACCCTTCCGTGCCCGTGCTTCTCGAAGAAGCTCAGGAACTTCTCGCGCATCTCGTCGAGGGTGTACTTCCTCGGTATCCCGGGCTTTCCAATGAAGGCGTACTCGTCGCACGGCGGGTCGCCGCAGGTTTCCCTATCGGGGTCGAGCGTCCAGAAGAACTTGCCGCACTTCGGGCACTGCTTCCTGATCCATCCCTCATCCTTAAACATCCTCGTGGTCATGTCCATTCCCATAAGCTTCACCTCTTTAGGCTAAACTAAGAAGAGTCCCGCACTAATTAAGGTTTCTGGTCGTCCTTGAGGTCCGGGCCGAGGTCAACGTCAACGTCCTCGAAGGCATCCTTGTCGATTCTAACGACCGGAATCTTCAGCGACCTCAGCAGGTCTGTGAGGGCCTTCTCGCGCCTTTCCATAAGCTCGAGCTTGTGTCTCAGGCTGGCGTTCTCTATCGCTAAGCTGTTGGCCTCGTCCACCTTCAGCCGGAGCTGCATCTTCAGCTCGTTTATCCTCTCCTCAAGCTCGACTATCGAGCGCTCGAGCCTTTCGATCTCCTCTAAGTATTCCCTGCAGATGCGCCTCTCCATACCGGTCAGCCCCATAAGGGTCATCACGCTTCAGGGGGCTCCAGACTCATCATCCCACGGAAATGTAGGGAGGTGGTATTAATAATCTTTCAGTTTACTGCGGAAAGCTTAAGAAAGGATATTCATACAAAGGTTGGTGTTGGACTTGAATCGGCTTAGCAAAGGCATCGTTGCCCTCGTGATATTCGTCGTTTCGGTTTTCGCTTTTTCCGGAAGCGTTTCGGCAGGCTCCCTGAGCTACTACCACCAGGAGTTCACCTACGCGGCCACCTACGAGTTCAACGTCGAGTTCTACGGCCACGACGTCTACTTCTCGGGCTGGGCGCAGGACCACGTCTGGGACAGGCACGTGCTCGGCTACGACATGGACGAGAAGTACGAGACGACCTTCTACCCGCTCGGCCAGTACATAAAGGGCCGCCACTTGCCCGAGACGATGGACGGCTACGACGTGGTTTACCTCATCGAGGACGCCATAGAGTACGGCCACGTCCACTTCAGCGGCGACAGAGCCGTTATAACCTACTACCTGCCTTACCGGGAGTACAGGGACTACGGGATAAGCGAGCTGAAAGTCGTTCTCGAGAAGGAGTACTACCGCGGCTACACCTACTACGAGGTCATCACCGCCTATCCGGTCTACGGCCCGGACGTTGCCATCTACGAGGACGGCCACTGGGTCAACTGAGCTTTCCTTTCCTTATTCCTCCGGAAGCTTTATCATTCTTCCCGCGTATCCCCGCTGGTGAGACCATGAAGAGGCTCAGGAGGGCATACCTTCGGTGGCGCACTAAGTGCCCCTTTATGAGGCGCCTCGAGGCC
>WAMH01000217.1 GCA_015522395.1 Thermococcus sp.
CCGTTCACCGCCAAAGTCGTCCTCCTCGGTGAGGTTCTCAAGGAGGCCGTCAAGGATGCCTCCCTCGTCAGCGACGCGATGAAGTTCATAGCGACCGAGAACGAGTTCGTCATGAAGGCCGAGGGCGAGACCAACGAGGTCGAGATAAAGCTCACCCTTGAGGACGAGGGACTGCTCGACCTCGAGGTGGAGGAGGAAACCAAGAGTGCCTACGGAATAAGCTATTTGGCGGACATGCTCAAGGGCATCGGGAAGGCCGACGAGGTGACGGTCCGCTTCGGCAACGAGATGCCGCTCCAGATGGAGTACTACATAAGGGACGAGGGCAGGCTCGTGTTCCTCCTCGCGCCTCGCGTCGAGGACTGATTTCTCCCCTTTATTCATCCGGAGGAGTTGCCATGGACATCGTCAAGCTCAGGGAGCTTCTCGAGGGCGAGCTTTCCTCTCCCGAGCTGACCGATGTCGGGGAGGAATTCTATAAAGAGTTTGACAGCCTCGTCAAGGCCCTTAAACTGGGCGCTGAGGGCTCCCATGAGCGCGGCGAGGACGTTGAAGAGAGACTTTACTTAGCGCAGCTCGAGATAGCCGAGAGGCTCGCCCGCGAGATAATCAAGATCCGCCTCCACAAGCTCGTTGACCTCGCCGTTGAAGGCCTTTCCGGCGAGATGACCGTTGAGGAAAGGAAGATCTTCACCGTTCTGAAGGCGTTCATCGAGAGAAACGAGCTCCCCGGAGCAATTTCGTCTGAAGAAGCTGTTAAAACTGAACCTGCAGTCGAAACCCTCGTCGAAGAAGTTCCAAAGAGGGCCGTCCCCTTCGAGGCTTACATAATCCTCGTCGATCTACCCAAGGTCCTCGACCCTGAGCTGAGGGAGTACGGGCCCTTCCGGGCGGGCGATATGGCCGTCCTTCCGCGGGAGATTGGAAGGGTTCTCTTGGAGAGAAACGCCGCTGAGAGAATCAGGATTGCCCCGTGATGAAAATGCCCTTCTCCGTCTGTATGCGTGACTGCTACGATACCTGTTCGATGGTGAGCGAGTTCAAAGATGGAAGGCTTACCGTTAGGGGGAACCCAAGGCACCCAATCACTTCTGGATTCCTCTGCCCAAAGGGTGCCCTCCTGTCGAGGTGGTTCTACTCCCAGGATAGGCTCAAAAACCCGCTCATTAGGGCAGGCGAAAGGGGAAGTGGGGAGTTCAGGGAAACAGTCTGGGAAGAGGTGATAAACCTCGTTGCAGACAAGCTAAGGGAAATTATTGAGGAATACGGGAGCGAAAGCGTTCTTGTCTACCAGTATGCCGGCGATCGCGGGGTTGTTAACTATGATTTCCCTTTAAGACTCTTCCACTACCTCAACACCGCCATGCTCGATTACGGAATCTGCGACAGGGCCGGGCAGGAGGCGTTGAAAGATGTTTATGGCACGGCGGTTGGAATGGACCCCGAGGAACTCAGGAATCAGGAGCTAATCGTCTACTGGGGGATAAACGCCTTCTGGACCAATTTACACGGCTTCATGCTGGCTAAGAGGAACAACCTTGAAATCTGGACGGTTGATGTGGTGAGAACCGAGACCGCAAAGAGGAGCGACCGGTTCTTCCAGATAAGGCCCGATACGGACGTTCTACTCGCGCTGGGGGTTGCGAAGGTTCTCATCGAGGAGAAACTCCACGACGAAGAATTCGTCCGCGAGAACGTTTACGGCTTTGAAGAATTCAAGAATTATGTAAAAGCATTATCGCTTGATTATGTAAGTACAGAGACAGGCCTGAGCGTTGAACAGATTGAAGAGTTCGCTAAGAAATACGCCGAAAAGAAAGGGATAATCCACATCGGCTACGGCTTTCAGCGTTCTTTAGCCGGTGGGGAGGCGGTCAGGGCCATAGCGATTCTTCCTGCCCTAGTTGGCCACCGCTTCGGTTTCATCTACGACATGAAGACTATCGACAAGGGCTACGCGGAAGGGGCTTTCCTGAGGGCAAAACCGGCGAAGAGAATCCCCCAGATGAAGCTGGCCGAATACATCGAGTGCGGGGAGATAAGGTTCCTCTACGTCTACAACTCCAACCCGCTCGCGAGCCTGCCAAATCAGAGGAGGCTGAGGAAAGCGCTGGTTAAGAGTGACATCTTCGTCGTTACGCACGACATCTTCCTGACCGATACGGCGCTCTACTCGGATGTCGTTCTGCCCGCAAATACTTTCTTCGAGCGGCTTGACATAGCCGACAGCTACTACCACCGCTACGTTGCCCTAAATGAGCCTGTGGCAAGGCTCTATGGAAAGAGCAACAGCGAGGTTACAAGGCTCTTGGCAAAGGCCCTCGGAATAAACAATCCTTACCTCCACGAGAGCGACGAGGAAGTGATAATGAAAATCCTTGAAATCAACGGACTGAGCTGGGACGAGCTTAAGAG
>WAMH01000218.1 GCA_015522395.1 Thermococcus sp.
CCATCATCATCTTATACCTCAAGCTGCCCCTCTCCAATGTCCTTGCCCTTCTGGCGCTCTACTTTACGATAGGGCTCCTCCACCTCGACGGATTGGCAGACTGGGCCGACGGAATAATGGTCAAGGGCGACCGCGAGAGAAAGATTAAAGCCATGAAAGACCTCAACACTGGTATAGCCGGCGTTTTCGCCGTCGTGATGGTGCTGTTCCTCCAGGTCTACTCGCTCCAGCTCGTTCCTTTCTACGCTATCTATCTGGCGGAGCTGAACTCCAAGTTTTCACTCCTCCTTGGACTGGCCACTAGAAAGCCCCTTGGCCAGGGATTAGGTGCGTACTTCATGGAAAAAATAAACGGAAAGCAGTTCGCCGTTGGGACGCTCTTTTACACTCTCCTTTACCTCCCAATAATACTCTCCGACCCGCCCGCCCTTGCCGGGATAACGGGTCTTCTCTTCGGCGCGTACACGATAAGGCTCTCCCTCAGGAACTTCGGCGGGATAAACGGGGACTGCCTTGGAGCAATCTCTGAGATAACGAGAACCGGAACGCTACTCGTTTTAGCGTTTGTTTAGCGTTTATGTGGGCCTATCTTTAAATATTGCATCACCTAAATTTAGATGGTGAAACCATGCAGGACGTTGAGAGAATTCTCTCCCAACTTCCACCGGAAGCGCGGAGGGAGCTTTTAGACTACGCCGAGTTTCTCCTCCAGAAGTACGGTCGAAAAGGTGGAAAAAGAAGGGGCTTCACGTTCTCATGGGAAGGTAAGTTAAAGGACGTTAAGCTTACATCCGTTGAGCTCCAGCACAAAGCCTTGGAGTGGCGGTTGTGACGTTTCTATGGCTTTATACTTAGAAGGCCTTATAACCATCAGCCCATACTGATTCCCATGATAATCATCCTCGCCGGCGGAAGGTCAACGCGCATGGGAAAGGAAAAGCATATCCTAGAGGTTGGAGAAAAGCCGATGCTCCTTCGGATCTACGAGGAGGCCTCGGCGGTGGGAGAAACCATCGTGGCAATCTCACGGAACACATCGAAGACCAGAGAGCTGTGCCTTCGGGAAGGAGTTCCCTTCGTTGAAACACCGGGAAAGGGCTACGTTGAGGATGTCCAATGGCTACTCGAAGAGTTCGGTCCTTTCGTCAGCGTTTCAGCAGATTTACCCTTCGTTAAGGCCTCGGACATTACTTCAATCGCGAAAGCCTTCGACGGAAGGGTAAGCTTAACCGGCGTCCTTCCGCTGGAGAAAGTTCCGGGAGATTTGAGGCCCCCAACCTATAGAGGCTATGCGATAGCTGGACTAAACGCAGTCGGAAGCGAAGGAGAGAAGTTTTTCGAGCTGAGCAACCCCCTTCTGGCTTTAAACGTGAACACGCCGGAGGAGTTGGAGTTGGCGGAGAGGATAGCAAGGCTCCTCCGTGGAAAGTGATTTAAGGGGCCGAGCGTTTAAAGGAACGGTGGTTCAATGGGTGGAACAGGCTCCTCCATCGGCGGCTTCCTGCTCTTCATCGGGCTCATGATCCTGGGTGTTATAATAATCCTGGGATTCCTGCTCTTCGCGGCGGCGTTTCTCATAATCCTGGTGCCCTTGGTGCTCATCCTGCTTGCCTGGGGTGCACTGAAGAGCTGGTGGAGGAAGAGACATCCGCCAAAGGAGCTTGAGGGGCCGGAGGATTACTGGAGGTGAACCAATGGTTGAGATTGCCAAGCTGAAGACGGTCGGCATCAAGAACGTCTTTTCTCGTGAGGAAGAGTTCAGCGACTGGCTGGTTGAGAACATCGAACTCCTTGAGGAAAAGATAGGCGTTGAGCTTGAGGACATAGAGAGGGAGTATCAGATAGGAAGTTATTTTGCGGATATTCTTGCGAGGGACACAAACAGCGGAGCAATGGTCATCATCGAGAACCAGTTTGGAAAAACAAACCATGATCACCTTGGAAAGATACTAACCTATGCCTCAGGCGTTGACGCGAAGATAATAGTCTGGATAGCTGAAAAATTCTCTGACGAACACAAGCAAGCGTTGAACTGGCTGAACGAGAACACCGGTCAGGATTTGGGGTTTTTCGGTTTTGAAGTTAAGGCCGTGAAAATCGGAAACTCCCCCTACGCCATTGATTTCGACATTGTTGTCATGCCAAACCAGTGGAGGAAAATCAGCAGGAGTGCCGTCGAGAGGTTGGGGCCAAGACAGGAGACCTACCTGAGCCTCTGGAATAAAGTTCTGAAGGAGTACGGCAAGAGTAACCTTAGACCGAGACCTCAATACAGGATGGTCTTTGGCAGTGGAGTTTCCAACGTTCAGTACGAGTGGCGTATATGGGAGGATAGATTTGCCGTAGGTATTTATATCGGAAAACCCTCTCCAGAAGAGAATGAACGAATACAGAAGTGTCTCATGGAACACATCGAGGAAATAGCCCGGGTCTTGGGAGTATCCTCTAAAGATATCAAGTGGGAAGACCCACTTGGAAC
>WAMH01000219.1 GCA_015522395.1 Thermococcus sp.
CGTCGTAGGGTTTGTAGCTTAAATCGCCCGAGGTCTTGACGACGAGAACTTCAAAGCTCCTCTCTACCGCCCACCTCTCAACGAAGCGCAGCATTTCAGTCCCGATGCCCTTTCCCCTCAGCTCCCTCCTGGCGGCCATCCAGAGGATTTCGAGGGCTTTATCGTTAATGAGCTTGACTGTTATGAAGCCGAAGACATTGTTATCCTCAACCGCAACGAACGTCGTTTTGCTCTTAAGGTCGCGTTCCATAGCTTTAAGCCCTGCCTCGTTGAACCACTCTGGCAGGGCTCTAGCTATCTCAAGGCAGGCGAGTCTTTCAATTTCAGTTTCGAGGGGCTTGACGATCACTCCAGCCATCCTCCAGTGCCGAGTTCACCAGCTTTAGGAACTCCTTTTTCGTTCCACCCTTTTCGTAGAAATTCTCCAAAAGCTCAATGAAGCGCTTTTCCTCATCGGTGAACCTCTCGCCCTTCCAGCGGAAGATCTTGAAACCTTCACCCAGGAATTCGACGGTGTGAAAGCTCGTCTGCCCCGTGGACTTCAGGTCCTTCGTCAGCTCGATGGTGTTTATCACGTCGTAGCCGAGCCTCTTCCAGAAGGCTATGGCATCCTTATCCTGCGGCAGGACAAGAAGGTACACGGAATCATCGTGCTTTTTCACCTCCTCCTCAGCCCTCTCAACGAGTGCCCTTCCGATGCCCCTGCCCCGAAACTCCGGCCTGACGAAGAGCTCCTCAATCCAGAAGCAGCCCTCGCGGGAGGAGAGCCGTATGAAGCCCACGGCTTTTGCTTCCTCCAGGGCAATGAGAATCAGGTCTCCCCTTTTGGAGTACTCTCCGGCTTCTCTTTTGTATGATTCCTCATCGCCCGGTTTCCAGCCCTGCTTTCCGCGGAGTTCCACGAAGAATTCGGTGTAGAGACTCTGAAACTCCGGCAGATGTGAAGCGTCAAGGGGCACTACCTCCATCATGAACACCGTGAAAAGTTTGGCATTGGTCCTAAAAAGTTGCCGTGGGAAAAAGGCAAAAAAGAAAGGGATTCAGAAGGCGTACATCTGCTCCGCCCACTCGTACTCATCCAAACCGGTCTTCTCGGCCTCCTCTGGGACGCGGGCAGGGGTTATCTTGTCAGTTATCCATATCAGGATGTAGGTCACGACGAAGGCGTAGATGGCCACGAAGATAGCCGCGGCAGTCTCCTTTAGGAAGAAGGTCGTTCCGCCGTAGATGAGGCCGTTGCTCCCCAGTATGGCCGAGCTTCCGAAGATTCCGAGGAGGATTATGCCGGTGAAGCCACCCATTCCATGGACGCCCCAGACGTCGAGAGCGTCGTCCCAGCCCTTCCTGTTCTTGTAGTCGACCATGAGGTGTGAAACTATCGCGGCAGTTACTCCGATTACCATGGCCGCCTGGGGGCTGACGAATCCGGCGGCCGGGGTTATCGTGGCTAAGCCCGCTATCGAGCCGGTCATGAAGCCGAGGGCGCTCCACTTTCCGGTCTTCCAGTAGTCCCATAGCATCCAGGTGACTGCCGCGAACGCGGCAGCCTCCATCGTGTTGACGAAGGCAACGGCGGTGTCGGCGTCAACCCTTAAAGCCGAGCCAGCGTTGAAGCCGAACCATCCGAACCAGAGGAGTGCAGTTCCAACCGCGATGAGGGCTAAGTTGTGGTTGCCCTCCTTCGGGAACTTCCTCTTGCCAAGATAGAAGACCGCGGCGAGGGCACCGAAGCCAGCACTAGTGTGGACGACCAGTCCACCAGCGAAGTCCTCAACGCCCCACTTGGCCAGGAAGCCGCCGCCCCAGACCCAGTGGGCGAGCGGGAAGTAGATGAAGGTGAGCCAGAGTGTTAGGAAGACTATGAACGCCTTGAAGCGCATCCTGTCGGCGAAGGCTCCGGTCATGAGGATCGGTGTGATTATCGCGAACATGAGCTGGTAGACCATGAAGGTCAGCATGCTTATCTCATTGTTGCCCGGGTAGAGCGTTCCCGGCTGGATGTTGGCCAGGAAAGCGTAGTGCAGGTCTCCGATCACTCCACTGATGTCCTTGCTGAACGCTAGGCTGAAGCCGAAGAACACCCAGAGGATCGTTGTCCATCCTGCCGAGAAGAAGTTCTGCATCATCATCGTTACCGCGTTCTTCTTGTTCACCATTCCCCCGTAGAAGAAAGCCAGACCGGGGGTCATAATAAAGACCAGAGCGGCCGCTATCAGCATAAACCCATCGCTGCCAGTGTTGAACATCCCCACCACCCCTTCAGGTTTGCAAACTTAAAGGCTTTCGAAAAATTTTCGAGACATTTAGTTATTAACTCTTGTGGTTCAATCCTCTATATGTTGTGATTTAATACAACTTTTTGTTATATCGTAATATTTATAGTTTAAATACTTTCTTTATGTAATTCAAATTTGGTATCATATGATCTTAGGTTCCAGTATTAGACCTGTC
>WAMH01000220.1 GCA_015522395.1 Thermococcus sp.
CATGACGAGGAGGTAAAGAGAGTAAAGATAGCCAACCTGCGAATAGCTAAGGTTAAGGGCATTCTTAAAGTAAACTGTGAGAACCGGTGTTATGACGTTCCTGCTGTAGAAGATGACAACACTAACTAAAATCATTCTCCACGAGACGGAACTCAATGATTTGGAAGAGCGGAGGGAAAAGGAAATGGAACCACCTCCTCATTCTTCAGACAGGTGATATGAGTATTCTGGAAGCCTTGGTGGAAACCTACCTGATACAAATGGGCATTTAGTTAGGTCTCTTCTGCTCAAAGCATCTTCCCAAATACTTTTTAGTGGTTCCTGTCTGAGGTCTCCAAGGAAAATATCTCTAACACCACTGCACTGAATTACCTTTCCGTCATATCTAATTCTTAAGTCCATAGTTCCGGTTGGGCAGTTATCATAATCGAATTCTGGTGTCAACGCAGGGGCATAGATAGAGATGAAAGGACGATAGTCAACAGTTACATTTAACTCTCTGTTTGCTCTATTCACGATGTCAAAAAACTGGACTAACATCTCTGGAGTCAGAAGGGCAGGTTTGTTATTAATGGCCCCTTTCCCTATTGGGAGATAATGAAGCAGAGTTACGTGAGAAACCCCCAAAGAATCCAGAAGAGCTAAATGGTCCCATAGATTTTGAATGTTTATTGTACTCACAACTGACTTAACATGAGCTTCAATATCCTCATCCCTCAGTAGCCTGATGTTATCAACAATCCGATCAAATATCTTTTTAGCAAGGCCCAAACTGTTTAGATTCATATATTTTGCATAGTTCATAGGATTACCATGCAAACTTACCACTACGGGCATTGGGGGTATTAGTTTTAATGCATCTAATTGATGCCTTATTAAGTAACCGTTAGTTATTATAGTAGAGTACATATCATACTCTCGAATCTCCTTGACAATACTATAAAGCTCCTTTCTGATAAGGGGTTCACCTCCCAGCAAAACGAAGTAAAAGACCTCCATCTCGCTAGCCTGTTTTATTATATCGAGTATCTCGCCAAATGAGAGTTCTTCTCCCACATTTTTATCACCATACACGTAGCAGAACTTACAAGAGAAATTACAATCTCGGGTTATCTCCCATACTAAACGTATCGGGGATTTAGGGCGGGGTATGATAGAGCTAATCTTTGGATCCCCGATTTTTGGATAGTTCTTAGAGGAGAAAGTTTTGTTTGGATTCATGCGGACTGTGTACTTTCCATACTCTCTAAGGATTGATTTAATTGCATTAAGAAAAGAATCTAACTCTCTCTTATTAACTCCTTTCTTTTTTAAGGTATTTACAAGAGCATTATATCCTAAATTGTCATGCACGATAAAATGCTCCCTTATATAACTGGCAATTTCTAATCCTCTGTCTGTAACGACGAGGGGAGCTTTTAGTTTGGGCAGAAATACTAAGCCCCCATTATTTTCCTTTCTTAATATTAATCCATCAAGATACTTAACGAAATCCTCATTTGACAGAGAAAAGATGGAAGAAGGTTTCATCTTAAGATCTCCCTCAGCTTTCTTCAATGTGAACTTGTGGAAGCTGTAGGAACGTTCCTGCATCTTCATTATAGTGCCCACATGCTCCAACTTTTGCAACTTTCTTCAAAATTCCTACCACGTAGGTAGACCCCTTAATCTCGGTTTCCATAGCATCACTTCCAACATATATTCAGTAGTAATTAGAACTGAATTGATTTAAAAACTTTTCTAAATACTTATATTAACAACCAAACGTTAAAAACTCAAGAAGACAAAAAAGCAGGTAAAGAAATCAGAACTCAGGAATCCTTATCGGCGCCTGCAGTTCCTTCTCGTTCTTCTCAAGGTTCGTCGCCAGCATTCTGATCCTCTCCACGCCATGGATTTCCTTTATGAACTCGGCGACGCTTTTGGGAACCAGCTCCTCCCATGGTTCGCCCTCCACCATGCGCCGCCTTATCTCTGTCGCCGAAAGAATGTCCTTCCGAAACATGGGCTGGACTATCACATCGTAGCCCTTCTCGCGGAAGAGCTGGGCAACCAGAGAGTTGCCGGTGAAGACCACGTCAAACCGGGGAACCATGCTGACCACGTAGGTTGCCCAGATGGCGTTGAAGTTGATGTCCGGGAGAGGAATGAGGTAGTAGCGCTTGTCTGTAAGGCCTGCCTCGTCCAGAGCCCTTATCAGCATCTCCATTCTTTCGCTTGTTGTGAAGGGATTTTTCAGGGTATGGCTCGCCTGGGCACTTCCGATGCCAATGATAACTTCCTCAGCCTGGGAAAAGACAAACTCGAGGGCCTTGATGTGCCCGTTGTGCACAGGCTGGAAACGGCCTACGAAGAGCGCGCGCTTAACCATCGGTTTCACCTCCAAATAGAGAAATTTCCTCCGCCTTGGCTGGCATCTCAAAATCTGAGTCAGGGGTTACCAACGTCAGCTCATAAAACTTTGCAGTGGCAAGAATCAGCGAATCATTTAGGAGAAGCGCGTGCTTTGTCATCAGCTCAAAGGCCAGGTCGCTTATCTCCTCGGTCAGGGGGACTTCAACAAAATTTTCTCGAAGAAATCCATAAAGCTTGGAAAGCTCTTCCCTGTGAGCCAAGAATTCCTTTGTGCTGCCCCTCAACGAGCGGTAGCTTTTCCCGGTGACGTTTTTCAGAGATATGGCCTCAAGGATCACGGAGGAATCAACCAAATAGCTCCTCATACAGCTCCAACCTCATCTCTTTTGCCGATTTTTCTGAAGGCACGATGCCAAAGATGTTATCAACGGTGACCGATGGCTTTTTCTTCAACCGTGAGAGGCCTGCTGAAAGGGCCTTTGGTTCCTTTTTGAAAACCTCCTCAAGCCCATCTGGAGCTGAAACCCGCACCGTTATTTCCCCCCTCCCGCTCACCACTAAAATCTTGGAGGTAGAGTTGATAAATCTTCTCAGCTCGAACTGGCTATGTTCAAGATTTTTGAACCTTTCATTCAGATTCCCGAACGAGCCTTGTCCTCACCTCGTCCCCGACCTTTAGATTAAGCCTTTCAGCTGCACTCCCCTGGTTGACGGCTATCTCAAGGTAGTCGTGGCTTCCGGGCAAAGCGAGGAGGTCGCCAGGTTTAACCTGACCGTAGGTTTCGCGGTAGGGAATCCTGAGGCCGAAGTCGGGAAGCTCAACCGCTTTTGGCCTTTCGTAGTTTTCAAGGTTCAGAATAACGTTCCCGAAGTCGTCGATGTAGATGACCCTAAGGAGCCAAATATCCTTCTCTTTCCTCGGTTCCAAGTCGAGCTTAACGAGGGAATCAAGAGAAATCTCCTCGGCGAACTCCCCTGGGGGAATTCCCCTCTCTATGAGCGCTCCAGCCGGTCCAAAAACATCCCTTCCGTGGAAGGTCGAGCTTACTCTCCAGCCTGTGAAGCGCCTGATTCTCTCGAGGTCTATCCCCCAGGCTTTTTTGGGCTTTATGTGCTTCATCGGAAGAGTAGCTAACCCGTTGTCCGGGACGACCAGCCACTGGTCGCCTTCTATGATTACGGCCCTCCTCCCGGTTCCGACGCCCGGGTCTATCACGCCAACGTGGACCGTTCCCTCGGGTGAGTACTTGACAACCTGCTCCATGACGAAGGAACCTTCAACGACGGAGTGCCGGGTTATAGCGTGGGTCACGTCAACGAGCTTTGCTTGGGGGTTGATTCTGAGCATCGCAACTTTCATCTCTCCCACGTAGGGACCCCTAAGCCCGAAGTCGGTTGTGAGGGTTATCATCGTTACCACCCAAAGCTTATTAACGATTGGACTTTAAAGGGTTTGGACGATGGGAATGAGAAAGGTCCTCCTCGTCTTTTCGATCCTCCTGCTGGTGATCGCTTCGGGCTGCCTCTTCAAACCGCCGGCTGAGGTTACCTTCTCGATCGACAAAACCGCCGTGGCCCCCGGAGAAACCCTCCACATCATCGTCACGGTAAACAACACCGGAAAGGTCGGCCTGACGGGCGCGACGCTCATACTTAACAACCCCCAGTTTCAGATCGTTCAGGGCCCGAGGTTCCCGGAGGTCCTGCCCGTGGGGAAGAGCGTACAGCTCGTCTGGATAGTCAGGGCTCCCACCAAACCCGGCTACTACAGCCTGAAGGTCTCGCTGGAGCTGACGGACGAGCTGAAACGCACATGGACGGGGTTCTACGATCAGTTTGGGATAACCGTCACCGAGTCGGAGGTTCCTCCCAACGACCTAGAGCTCAACGTAACAGCTCCAAGGGTCATCAGGGGTAGGGATACCGCCACGATAAACGTCACTGTCAGGAACCTCCTCACCTATCCCATCAGTATAGGGGGGCTCAAGCTGGACCTCCTGAAGGGAATGCGCATCGTGAGCGCGCCCACTCTGCCGGAGAGTTTAGCTGGAAACGAGACCGTTGAGATAACCTATCGCGTGAAGGTCCCCTACGCGTACAGAGACGGCTACGTGTCCGCGGTTCTCAACTACATCGCCGGCGGCGTAAAGAAGAGTGTCGCCAAGAGCGTCCCGATGAAGGTCATCTGGGAGCCGTGGAACGAAAATGAGAGCGTACTCAAGGAGGCCTACGGCCCCAACTACCGCTGGATAACCCAAAAATACCTCGCGGACGGCTACTGGGCAAAGAAGTACAATTCAACCCCGGTTTTCAATGCAGGAAGACTCAGAAGCTTCACACTGAAGCTCATAAATGGATCCGAATCAGAGGTTCAGGCGGCGGATCAGATATACGACTGGATAGTGAGAAGCTACTCCTTCGGTGACACGACCTCGACCCTCGAGCCGGGGCGGATACTCATACAGGACAGGATAAGCTACACAGAGGGGCAGGTGCTCTTCACCGCAATGCTGCGCTCAATCGACGTCCCGGCCAGGATAGTGAGTCTTTACAACGGCACCGACTGCACGATACGGCCAATAACGGAGTTCTACACCGCCGACGGGTGGTACATAGTCGACCTGAGGCACCACTTCATCGGGAGCCTCGACGAGTATCTGGCGAGTCCCTACTTCCCGAGGATATACCAGCTCGTCACCCGGGACGGCTACAGGATAGTCGCCCAGAATCCTGCCAGCCTGAGCGGACACGAGCACCTTGACGTCACCGCCCAGTTCACCGCCAACCTCGAGGATAGGCTGCTGCAGGCCGTGAGCGAGCGCCTTAATCCTCAGCTTAGGTCGAAGCTGATGGTAGTGCTCAACAACCTGAACGACGAGGAGAGACTGTATGCCCTCTTCGTCTTCAGCTCGGCCCCGAGTAAAGATGACCTCAACAGGATCTTCTCGGAGTACAGCACCGACAGGATAGAGCAAAACGTAAAAACCATGTACGAGTTCTACAGGGACATGGAATGGAGCGACGACTTCACGCGCTACTGGAGGATATTTGCGGGGGAGGTATGATGATAGCAGTCCTCAGACTGGGACACAGGCCCGAGAGGGATAAGCGAATCACCACGCACGTGGCTTTAACGGCGAGGGCCTTCGGCGCAGATAAAATCATAATCGCCGCGGAGGAAGACGAGCACGTTAAGGAGAGCGTCGAGGACGTTGTAAAAAGATGGGGCGGGCCGTTTGAGATAGAGTTCAACCCCAGCTGGAAGAAGATAATGCGCGAGTGGAAGGAGAAGGGAACAATCGTTCACCTGACGATGTACGGGATCCACATAGACGACGCCCTCCCGGCGATAAGGGAGGAGCTGAAAGCCGGGAAGGATATTATGGTCGTCGTTGGGGCCGAGAAGGTTCCGAGGGAAGTCTACGAGATGGCGGACTACAACGTAGCTGTCGGAAACCAGCCCCACAGCGAGGTGGCGGCATTGGCTGTCTTCCTCGACAGGCTCCTCGCGGGGGAGGGTCTGAGAAAGGAGTTCCAGAACGCGAGACTCAGGATAATCCCGCAGGAGAGGGAGAAGAAAGTAATAGAGCTCTGATCGGTGAGAGCGATGGTCCTCAACAACTACCGCGAGAACGTCAGGGGCTACCTCGAGGCGATCGTAAGACCGCTGGCAAAAGCGGGGGTAACGCCGAACACGATAACCGTCCTCGGACTGCTCATAAGCCTTGCTGGGGCGTACCTCTTCTACCTGAACGAGCAGTTCTGGGCGGCAATAGTGCTCCTCATCGGCTCTCTCATAGATGCCCTCGACGGAACCCTGGCGAGGATGACGGGGAAGACGAGCCGCTTCGGGGCGTTCCTCGATTCCACATTCGACAGGATAAGCGACGGCGCGGTGCTCTTCGGCATAGCCGCCGGAAACCTCGTTGACTGGCGAGTAGCATTCCTCACCTTCATGGGCGCCTACCTAGTGAGCTACGAGCGCTGCAGGGCGGAGTTAGCGGGTTCAGGCAAGCTCGCCGTCGGGATAGCCGAAAGGGCGGAGAGATTATTAATCCTCATCGGCTTCGCCCTCTTCGGCTACGTTGAGTAC
>WAMH01000221.1 GCA_015522395.1 Thermococcus sp.
ATTTGGACCCTTCCAGAGAGTGTCACGAAGTAATCTCCATCCCTCGTGAGGATCACCTTTGCCCCATCCTCCTCGAGGAGCTTTGCAACCTTCAGGGCTATGGCGAGTTGATGTCCTTCTCCTTGACCTCTTTGACGCCTATGGCTCCCGGGTCCTTTCCCCCGTGTCCGGCATCGACGCATATCGCGTAACCTGATAGGTTCGTTTGGACCGCCCCGACGTTGGCGGCACTGAAGGCCGGGACCATAGCTAGAAGGAGGAGAAACATCATCAACGCTCCCATCCTTTTCACGCTGAACACCTCCGATGGATGATGAGAGGAAACGTGCATTGAACTTATAAATTTTTTGAGAAGTTGTAGGTTGTCCAACGCCCCGGTCGGGCTCAGCGCTCATAGGGCACGTCATCGCTCCGCTCAGCCCGTCTTGGAATCGTCACGGCCCGCCCGGGGCAGCGTCAGAGGGCGTTTTTCTTCACAGCTCCGGGCAATTCGCTCTCATCATCCGCGGTTTAGCCTTGTAGATAGTAGGATATAAGCTTTCTCAGCTCGGGCTTTACTTCAGGTCTCATCCCGATGAACCGTCTGAGCCCGCTGTTTTCCGCCACCAATCCAGACAGCTCTATCGCCAAGACCTTGTTGTCCTCGCTCAGGCCGTAGGCCTTGAAGCGGAGCGGCGCGTACTCCCGCTCAAGCTCCCACACCTGTTTTTCCAGTTCCCGCGCCCTCTCCCCAAGCTCCTCAATGTTCCCAGAGGGTTTTCTGAACTCGCCGGTGAGGGCTATCTCGATTATCCTCTCGAGGGGAACGCCGTAACGCTCGCTCAGTCCCTCGATTTCTCCCGCGATTTCATCGTCCAGCTCGGTCTCGATCTTCCCAAAGCCCCTATCGGGTTTGATGGTGAGTTTCACCTCTACCCCTCCCCTCTCTCCTTGGCTCGTTTCCTGAGCTCGGCGTTCTCCCTTCTAAGCCTCTCTCGCTCCGCCATCATAAGTTCCTTGTCCCTCAGGGCTTTCTCGTAGAACTCTCTGAGCTCCTCAATTTCACTCCCCATCTCTTGGAGCTTCTCCTCGAGTTTGGCAATCTTTTCTTGGAGGGTATTCTCCCGTTCGGCTATGAGGGTCTCCTCTACCTTTGGCAGGTTTTCTTTGAGGAGGGCGTTTATATCACCGCCCTTGAGGGCCTTGAACCTCTCCTTTGACAGGACTATAATTATCTCGCTCATCTCTTCTTCCTCTCCAGTTCCGTCTTTCTGTCGTAGCAGGTCACGTAGAAAGCTAACAGGCCCTTCCACTTCCCGTGGGGATCGATTATCTCCCGCACGTCCCTCTCTTTCACTTCCTTCACGCTCTTCCCGAAAATCTTTGCTATGCCCCTCCTCAGTCCGAGATCGCCGGCGGGATAGACGTTTTTTCTCAGACCGTAGGCAAGGAAAAGCTCCGCCGTCCACTTACCTATCCCGCGGAACCTGGTCAGGTACCTTATGGCCTCCCCAACGCTCCAGTCCTGCAATTCGAGGTTGAGCTTCCCCTCAAGGTAAAGGCGTGTGAGGTTCTTTATGTAATCAGCCCGGTAGCCGAGCTTTGCAGATTTCAGCTCTTCCTCGCTCATTTCGGCTATCCCCTCCGGAGTCGGAAAGGCGTAGACGTCACCGAGGGACTTACCTGCGAGCCTCACGAGGTTTGCAATCGTCCTCTGGGCGAAGTCGAAGTTGACCTGCTGCTGTGCTATGACCTCAACTAAGGCCTGGTACGGGTTTGGGGCGGCCGGTATTGTTAGGCCCCTAAACTCCTCCGCCAGGAACGCGAAGGGCGAGTCGCTTATCTCCGCGTAGAAAGAATCCAAATCCGTGTCGAGGCCGAGGATGAAGGAGAGCTTTTCTCTGGCTCCCTTTCTCTCCCTCCTTGACCACGAATCCGGAAATAAGAAGTTCTCCCCATCGTAACCCGCTATGCCGTTCCTGAAGGCCTGATAAAATACGCCGTTCTCGAACTTCCAGGTGCCGTTGCGTATCATTTCCCGGGCGGTTTTTTCGATATCGACAGCCATCGGTCGAGTCTAACTGGGTTCTCCCTTATATCCTTTAGGGTCAAGACGTAGAGGCGCCTCCCATCGACGGAGCGCTTTATCCGAACCTCCCCACGTTCCTCCAGAAAGCGGAGAGCATCTTTGATATCTTTTTCCCCGATCCCAAATCTCTTTCTCATGAACTTCCAGTAGGGTTCCCGGTGTGAGTACTTGGCGGCTTTCCTTCACGAGTTTCCACGCGACTTCCAATCTGCCCCCTTCGCGGGAGACGCGGTAGAGCTTCGAGAGGGTTTTCAGTCCCATGGTGCTTAGCTACGCGACGCCCCTATAAATCCCTTTTGGGGACGGCAAAAGATTTAAACTCTTGAGTGGTATTATCAACGGCGGTGGGGATGAGACTGAGACCGGTTTTTTTTGCCCTCTCCTTCCTTCTGATGCTCGGGTTAACGCCACTTCTCTCCGCCGCTCATGATGGCCACGTCGTCTACGTTGCGAAGATCGACGGAACCATAACGGAGTACACTGCGGACCAGTTTGCCAGGTATATAGACATCGCCGAGATGAACCACGCCGAGGCACTCATCATCGAGCTCAACACGCCGGGCGGCCTCGGCGATGCCATGATGAGGATAGTCTCCGAGATCCAGAACTCCACCGTCCCGGTCGTAATCTACGTGGCCCCCCGGGGGGCAATAGCGGCTTCAGCCGGAACGTACATCGCGATGGGCTCCCACCTCATAGCTATGGCACCGGGAACCAGTATTGGCGCCTGTGAACCGATACTCGGCTACGCTAAGAACGGGAGCATAATAAAGGCCCCCGAGAAAATAAGGAACTTCTACACGGCATACATGCGCTCCCTCGCTCAGGAAAGCGGAAGGAACCAGACGGCCGCGGTGGAGTTCATAACGGAGGATCTCAGCCTCACTCCCGAGGAGGCCCTGAAGGCACACGTGATAGAGGTGGTCGCCAACGACGTTCCCGACCTCCTCAAAAAGGCGAACGGTATGAGAACGAGGATTCCCGTTGATGATAGGGGCTACGTTACCTTCAACTTCACGAACGCGAGGGTGGTAACACTTGAACCCTCCATCAAGGACGAGCTCATAAACTTCATAACCAACCCCTCCATAGCGTACGTTCTCCTCAACCTCGGTATAATCGGGTTGATCTTCGGTTTCCTGACCCCCGGCTGGCACGTTCCTGAAACTGTGGGCGCCATACTGCTCGTCCTTGGTCTCATAGGGCTCGGATACTTCGGCTACAACAGCGCAGGACTGCTCCTCATAGTTCTGGCGATGATATTCTTCATAGCCGAGGCCCTGACGCCGACCTTTGGCCTCTTCGCCGTTGCCGGGACCGTCACGTTCATCCTCGGCGGGATTATACTATTCGGAAGCAACGGGGGTGTGTACCTCGTGAGCGAGAGCACCTACCATCTGCTCAGAATAGCCATAGTGGTGATGGCGATCCTTCTTGGACTGTTCTTCCTGTTCGGAGCGGCGGCCGTCGTTAGAGCACACCGTAGGAAGCCCGAGGCAGGAAAGGAGGAGATGATCGGGGAGGTTGGAAAGGTCGTTGAGGATCTCGACCCGGAGGGGGTGATCAAGCTTCACGGGGAACTCTGGAAGGCGAGGAGCAGGGATGGGAGTGTTATACGCGTCGGGGAGAGGGTGAAGGTTGTTGAGGTCAATGGCCTCACTCTAACCGTTGAACGTTTTGAGGGGGGTGAATGAGTTGGCTGGTGTTGGAACCTTAGTGCTGGCCATCGTTTTGCTCTTTGTGCTTATAATACTGGCCAGCGCCATAAAGATAGTGAAGGAGTACGAGAGGGCCGTTATCTTCCGCCTCGGTAGGGTCGTCGGTGCTAGGGGTCCGGGACTGTTCTTCATAATCCCGATATTTGAGAAGGCCGTCATAGTGGACCTCCGCACGAGGGTCCTCGATGTGCCAGTACAGGAGACGATAACAAAGGACAACGTGCCCGTGAGGGTCAACGCGGTGGTTTACTTCCGCGTCATAGACCCCGTTAGGGCCGTAACGCAGGTCAGCAACTACATAATGGCAACGAGCCAGATTGCTCAGACTACGCTGAGGAGTGTCATCGGCCAGGCCCATCTGGACGAACTGCTCAGTGAAAGGGAGAAGCTCAACCTCCAGCTTCAGAAGATCATCGACGAAGCAACCGATCCCTGGGGGATAAAGGTTTCCACCGTTGAGATAAAGGACGTCGAACTGCCGAGCGGAATGCAGAAGGCCATGGCGAGGCAGGCCGAAGCTGAGAGGGAGAGGCGCGCGAGGATTCTCCTTGCAGAGGCCGAGAAGCAGGCCGCAGAGAAGCTCCGCGAGGCCGCAGAGATAATCAGCGAGCATCCGATGGCACTCCAGCTGAGAACTCTTCAGACGATAAGCGACGTCGCGAACGACAAGAGCAACGTTATAATCCTGCCGCTTCCGATGGAGATGCTGAAACTCTTCAAGAGCGTTGGGGAGGCCGCCGGGGTCGTGAAGAAGGTTTTTGGAAACGAGGAAGAGAAGAAAGGGAAGGACGAGGATTCTGAGTGAGGATCACTTTCTTTTTCCCCTTTTCCCGACGAACCGCAAAAAATAAAAGCAGTATGTTCATATTCTCTACACGCAGGCTGGATACTATCCATTGAATCGAAGGGATTGTTACAGCGTGTCCACTGCTTGCTGTGGAGGTGTTAGCTTTGGAGGGCCGTTCGATAGTCTTTGCATCTGGAAAGGGCGGAACGGGTAAAACCACCACCGTTGCCAACCTCGGTGTTGCCCTTGCCCAGTTCGGAAAGGAAGTGATCCTGCTGGACGCGGACATAACCATGGCAAACCTAAGCCTCGTCCTTGGAATGGAGGACATACCCATAACGCTCCACGACGTTCTCGCCGGGGAGGCAGACCTTAAAGATGCCATATACGAGGGTCCCGCGGGGGTGAAGGTCATCCCCGGTGGACTGAGTCTTGAAAAGATCAAGAAGGCAAAGCCCGAGAGGCTTAGACAGCTCATCAGGGAGATAGGTCAGATGGCCGACTTTGTCCTCATCGATGCCCCGGCGGGACTTGAGATGACCTCGGTTACGGCGCTCCTCATCGGTAAGGAACTCATCATCGTTACCAACCCCGAGATATCGGCCATCACAGACTCCCTCAAGACCAAGCTAATAGCAGAAAAACTCGGAACTCTCCCCCTTGGTGCCATACTCAACAGGGTCACCAACGAAAAGACCGAGCTCACGCAGGAGGAAATAGAGGCCATCCTCGAGGTTCCTGTTCTGGCCATGATCCCGGAGGACCCGGAGGTCAAGAGGGCGAGCGCTTACGGTGTGCCGCTCGTCATCAAGAACCCAACCAGCCCGGCCGCAATAGCGATAAAGCAGCTCGCGGCCAAGCTTGCAGGCATCAAGTGGCAGGCCCCAGAACCGGAGAGCCCGATTAAAAGGGTATTCAAAGCTCTCTTCGGGGGGAAGAAATGATGTCCGAGGTTTTTCTCTACGGCCTCATTATAATCCTCCTGATCCTCGTCATAGTGCTCCTAATGCTCTACTACTCGGCCAAGAGCAACCCCTACTACGTGGTTTACGACGAGGAAACGAAGAACGCCCTCAAGAGGCGCGTTGGTAATCTCAAGGAGGACCTTGAGAGTGAGCTGGTCGACTTTGACGTCGAGGAGTGGGAGAAGACCCTTGAGGAGTCGATAGACGAGGAGGTCAAGAACCTCTGAATCCAAACCTTTCGTTATTAAACTTTTTCGTGGAGTTATTTTTAAAAAGGATGCTTTTCTAAACCCCTGTGGGTGAGCGGCATGAAGGTGAGACTCGGCTATCCTGACAGGATAGTCGAAGTCGATGAACACAGGGTTTACGTTTTCAAAGGAAAAAGGCTCTTCAGTGCGTCCCTGGACGAAGTCCTCGGATACATCCTGAAGGGGGATGGTCTCCTACCACCTGCCGTTAAAGAGGTGTCACGTGCAGTTTTCGATGCCGCTCTGAACGGTGGTTATATCCATGGAAAGTTCGGCGGGGGGATGGAGAGCGTCCGCAGGGTTAGTGTTTGACCTCTTTTCCTCAAATCCGAAAACTTTTAAGTAACCTTTGACTGAATAAATGGAACCGGTGTCCAAGGAGGGACCAACGATGAAAGCAAAGGTTAAGTTGCTGGACATGTACAGCGGCAGGTATTCCGTTTTGATAAACGAGGGCGATGCCAAGCGTGAGAAACTCCATGCGGACGACCTCGTTCGCATTGAAGCAGGTAAGAAGACAGTTTACGGAAGCGTTGTGATGAGCAATCTCGTTTCTGAGGGTGAGATAGGTCTGAGCAGTGACATTCTCCAGTTGCACCACTTCTCTGAGGGTGAAGTCGTCACGGTTTTCCCCGGGGGAACTCCTGAGAGTGTCCGCTACATCAAGAAGAAGATGAACGGCGAGAAGCTGAGGAAGGTGGAGATCGAGGCCATAGTCAGGGATATAGTTGACAGGAAGCTCCGCGACATAGAGATAAGCGCCTTTGTAACCTCCCTTGAGATAAACGGCCTCGACATGGACGAGATAGCGGCCTTGACAATAGCGATGGCAGAAACGGGCGACATGCTCGACATAGACAGGAAGCCGATAATGGACGTCCACAGCATCGGCGGCGTCCCCGGAAACAAGACCAACATCCTGGTCGTTCCGATAGTGGCAGCCGCCGGTCTCACAATACCGAAAACCAGCTCAAGAGCCATAACTAGTGCCGCCGGAACGGCCGACGTCGTTGAAGTCTTCGCCAACGTAAGCTTCTCCCTCGACGAGATCAAGAGGATAGTGGAGAAGGTTGGTGCTTGTCTCGTCTGGGGTGGAGCTTTGAACCTCGCCCCCGCAGATGACATCACCATCAAAGCGGAGCGCGCTTTAAGCGTTGATCCTACCGGCTTGATGCTCGCGAGCATAATGTCGAAGAAGTACGCCATGGGGAGCCAGTACGTGCTCATTGATATCCCAACGGGGAAGGGCGTCAAGGTCGAGACCGTCGACCAGGCGAGGGCTTTAGCCAGGGACTTCATAGAGCTCGGCAAGAGGCTAGGTCAGTACGTTGAAGTGGCGATAACCTACGGTGGCCAGCCCATAGGCCACACCGTTGGGCCAGCCCTCGAAGCCAGGGAGGCCCTCTCGGCACTCATGACTGGAACTGGTCCGGGGAGCCTCATAGAAAAGGCAACTGGCCTCGCTGGAGTCCTCCTCGAGATGGGTGGCGTCGCTCCGGCCGGGACGGGGAAGAAGATGGCAAAGGAGATCCTGGAAAGCGGGAAGGCCTGGGAGAAAATGAAGGAGATCATAGAGGAGCAGGGAGGCGATCCAAACATAAAACCCGACGAGATCCCCGTTGGTGACAAGACCTACACCTTCACAGCAACCGCGAGCGGTTACGTTACAGCGATAGACAACAGGGCGATAACGGCCATGGCCAGATCGGCCGGTGCGCCGGAGGACAAGGGGGCAGGGATAGAGCTCTACGTCAAGGTCGGGGAAAAGGTCAAGGAAGGGGACCCGCTCTTCACGATCCATGCCGAGACTGAAGCCAGGCTCGACCAGGCGATAGTGTTCGCAAGACGCACTGAACCCGTTAGGATAGAGGGTATGGTCCTACAGAGGATAGGAAACATCTGAACCGTCCTTTCTTCCCTTACTCCCTTTTTCTGTGTCTCTCGTACCAGCCCCACTCCTTCTTCGGGCCGAATGCCCTGACTCCCTCGTGGACTAGAATTACGCGAAGCCTTTTCGCGAGTTCGTGGCTTATCTCGCCCCTGTTCTCCATCCAGTTGATTATTTCGAGGGCCTCATCGTCTGTCTTGCATCTCCTCAGGAAGTCTATAACCGTCGGATTGTAGCCCGAGAAATCCCCGACCTCTTCCTCCTCCGCCTCTTCTGACTGGCGGTAGGCATCAACGGGGATACCCTCCCCCTCAAGTTCCCTCGCGAGGGCCGGGAAGGTCTCCTCGAACTCCTCCCTGTCGTACTCCTGCCAGGCGAAGTCGTCAACAGACCTCTTCTTTATCTTCTTATCCTCCATCCCACACACCAAAGCGCTTTAGGTGCAATGGTTTATAAACCGGCCGGTGGAGTTCCGAACATGAAGGGCTCCTACCTTCTTGTGATGCGGCTGTACAAAGACGCGATCGTGAGAACAAAGGCTAGGGAATTTAACCTGAAGGGGGGTTATTACGTCTACGTTGGCTCAGCCATGAACTCCCTTGAGAAGAGGGTTACGAGGCACTTCTCAAAGGAGAAAAAGTTTCACTGGCACATCGACTACCTTCTGAGGGAGGCCGAGCTTCTGAGGGCCTACCTGATTCCGAGCGAGGAGAGGCTGGAGGAGAGGCTTTCGCTTGAGGTTTCACGCTTCGGGGGGCCCGTTGAGGGCTTTGGAGCGGGCGACGTTAAGGTGAGCACAAACCTGTACCGGTTTGATGGAGAGCCCGATGAAGTACTGATAGGGATCCTTGACCGGCTCGGCCTGAAGTGGAAAAGGGTTAAAAGCGGGGAAGAGGTTACATTGTCGGTGGGGGATGATGGAGGTCAGAAAGGGTAAAGTCGAATCCTACATTCAAGAAGGACTTGAAAATGGAAAGCTTCACTTCGTTCTCCTCGACCCGGACGACGTTGACCCCGAAACGGCCAGAAAGATAGCCGAGATGAGCGAGGAGATAGGCGTCGACGCGATAATGGTCGGTGGCTCTACAGGGGCCGAGGGAGAGGTCCTTGACAACGTTGTTAGGGCGATAAAAGAGAACTCAGACCTCCCGGTGATACTCTTCCCCGGCTCTCACGGCGGGATAAGCAGGTATGCGGATGCCATATTCTTCATGAGCCTCCTCAACTCAAGAAACCCCTTCTTCATAACCGGTGCCCAGGCCCTTGGAGCCTTCCAGGTGAAGCGCTACGGCGTAGAGCCCATACCCATGGCTTACCTCATAATAGAGCCCGGAGAAACCGTTGGCTGGGTTGGGGATGCCAAGCCAATTCCAAGGCACAAACCCAAGATAGCAGCAGCTTACGCGCTGGCGGGTCAGTACTTGGGTATGCGGCTTGTATACCTAGAGGCAGGTAGCGGGGCAGAGAAGCCTGTTCCGCGGGAGATGATTTCCATCGTGAGAAAAGTCATAGACGTCCCGCTGATAGTAGGGGGTGGCATAAGAACCGGGGAGCAGGCCAGAGAGATCGTAAAAGCAGGCGCCGACATAGTGGTTACCGGAACAGCCGTGGAAAAGGCCGGCTCTCTGGAAAGGGCCAGGACAAAGCTTGAAGAGCTTAACAGAGGGATAAAAAGTTAACTTCCCCTCTTTGCTGACGAACCGCAACTTTTTTATAAACTCCCGGCCAGCCTAGACTGTGGCAAAACCCGGCGGAAACAGGAGGGAGGTGAAAACAATGAGGGGTGAAGAGGATGACGGTGGTTCAAGCCGCGCTTGGGACCTCAGAAACGCTCAGGGGCAAGCTCAGGGATGCGTTCCTGCTCTCATTCCCGGCACTGTTCCTGTGCCTGATATTTGACTTCGTAGGTGGTGCGGTTCTCGGTAAGAACTGGGACACCATAATGAATTACTTCCCGATTCTCGTCTTTATAATGCCCGGTTTGATGGACCTCCGCGGCAACATCTTCTCCGCCTTGGCGTCACGTTTCACGACAAAGCTCAACCTCGGTCTCATCGATAGCGTCCGCGATCCCGAGGTCACGACGCAGATAGTTATGGCGATTCTCAGCAGCAAGATACCCCTCATAGTCCTCTGGGTCGTTGGTCTGTTCATCGTTCACAACATAGTTCAGGACGTTATAGTTCTCCTCATGGTCATAGCTTCGGCGATCTTCATAGGCGTTATCCTCGGCTACGGAACGGCCTTCATAACGATCATCCCCTTTAAAAGGGGCTACGATCCGGATCTTATAGCCGCACCGCTCATAAGCTCCATAGCGGACCTTATAACGATGCCAACGATGGTCTACTTTGCTCTCCTCTACCTGAACCACGAGGGGGCGTTCTATCTGCTGGCGTTCACAATGCTGGCCATTCTTGTCCTTCTGGCATTCAAGGCCCGCTTTAAGAAGGAGCACAAGAGGGCCTTTGGCGAGCTCGCGGCGGTTATAGGTGCTATGGCACTTATAGAGACAGTCACCGGCGGTCTGCTCGTTACCTATCAGCAGGTCATTAACGCCGTCATCATCGTCAGCGTCATGTGGCCGAGTGTCAACGACAGCATGGGCAACTTCGGTTCCATAATAGCGGCCAAGGTTTCGACCAAGATACACCTCAAGGGTGCTAGGGCCGTCAGGAGCAGGGAGACGCTCTACGACTTCATCTCGCTCCTCATCATTGCCCCGATAATAGGCTACCTGACGAACCTAATCTCGATGGGGGTGGTGGTTCACTACATCCACAGGCCGGCCAGAATACTCTGGAACTTCGTTCTCGGGTTCCCGTTCATAATACTCGCGGCGATGCTCATTGGACTGATCGTGGCCCTCTTGGCGGACAGGTACAACTGGGACCCTGACAACGTGGCGATACCCGTCGTAACGACGCTCAGCGACGTCATAGGAACGATGTTCCTCGTCTGGGTGGCGCTGAGCGCTATGTGAATTCACGTTCCCGCGATTATCCTGAGGGAAAACCCACCGTTCTTTATCATTTTCTTGAGCCTCTCGCGGAGGGATTCTGGATCGCTCTCCGAGAGCTCAAGCTTCACTTCAGAGACTCCTCTGTGGTCAGGTGGGAGGAAGTGCACGGACTTTATCCTTCCACTTATCCCACGCAGGATCTTTGCCAGCACGGCCCCTTTCTCCCTGTAGGGGAGCCTCATCTCAAGTTCAACAGTTTTCATGTCCCTCACCATTCTATTCTAAGAACAAAGCAATATAAAATCTTTTTCATTCGTCATGGTAATTCAACCGGCGGATGGATATTCTCACCGGTTATGAAAAACCGCGAAAGGGATTTAGGAACCCGCCCCTAAGGTTCCAATGCCCCCGGGAAACCGCGGCGGGTGAGCGATTGGCGAGCAGTGAGCCCGCTTCGCTCCCCGGGGGCACAGTCGGCTAATAGCGATAGCTACGACTGTCACCGCGGTAGCTTCCACCCCTTCTGCCCCTCTGGTAGTGTCTCCTCTGATCTCTAGACCTGTAGCCGCTCGCCCTTCCCCTGGGGTACCCGTGCGGAATCTCTTCGCTTAACTCCGACTTCTTTACCTCCACGCCGGCACGGCGGGAGATGTCCTTCATCTTACCGAAATCCCCTGGTCCGAGGAAGGTTATTGCCATTCCCTTCTTCCCCATTCTGCCGGTCCTCCCGATCCTGTGAACGTAGTCCTCGGCCGTCATTGGAACGGAGTAGTTGATGATGTGTGTTATGTCCTGCACGTCCAGCCCCCTCGCCGCCACGTCCGTTGCAACTAGTATCCTCGTCTTTCGGTTCTTGAACCTCCAGAAGGTTCTCTCGCGCGAGGCCTGGCTCATATCGCCGTTCAAAGCTTCGGCGCGATAGCCATTGCCCCTGAGCATCTCACTGAGTTCTCTGGTTTCCCTCTTCGTCTGGCAGAAGACGATGCCGTAGAATTCATCGTCGAGGATCTCCTTGAGGACATCGAACTTTCGCGAGGGAAGAACCTCCACGTACTCCTGCTCGACCATCCCCGGCACTATCTCATCCCTGCTTACTATGATGACCTCCGGATCGCGCATGTATTTCTTGGCCAGTAGGAGGACTTCTCTGGGCATGGTTGCTGAGAACATTAGTGTTCTCTTCTCCCTCGGCGTCTCCCTGAAAATCGCTTCGATATCGTCGACGAAGCCCATGTCAAGCATCCTGTCCGCTTCGTCCAGAATGAAGAACTTGACACCGCTCAGATCGAGTGTTCCGCGTCTTATGTGGTCGAGAACCCTTCCGGGGGTTCCGACTACTATGTGCGTGCCCCTCTCGAGTGCTCTTATCTGCGGGCCTATAGGCTGGCCGCCGTAGACTGCGTAGACGTATACCCTCTTTCTCCCGCGAAGACTCTTGATCTCGTCTGAAACCTGGAGTGCAAGCTCCCTAGTGGGGGTGAGGATTATCGCCTGCACGGCCTTTATCTTTGGATCTATCGCCTCTATTATTGGGAGCGCAAAAGCCGCCGTTTTGCCGGTTCCCGTCTGGGACTGGCCGATTATATCCTTTTCCCCGTTCAAAAGACGCGGTATGACCTCCTTCTGAATGTCCGTTGGTTCGTTAAAACCTTTCTGCCTGACCGCCGCTAACGTGGTCTCGGATAAGCCCAAGTTTTCAAAACTCATCTTTCTAACTCCTCTACGTTACTCAGACGCACTCCTTCTCAAACGGAACGCGCCGAGAAGAAACGCGATCTGGCGGGCCGGGGGGGATTCGAACCCCCGACCACGGGATTAAGAGTCCCGCGCTCTAACCATGCTGAGCTACCGGCCCTCAACCCGAAACCATAGACGGGAGGTTAATTTATAAGTTTTTCGGTTGATTCCGGCCCTTAGGCGATAGAAAAATTTATAAATCCTCCGCGAGCCTTATACTTTGGCGACGCGGGGGTTGCCAAGCCTGGCCAAAGGCGCGGGATTGAGGGTCCCGTCCCGTAGGGGTTCCGGGGTTCAAATCCCCGCCCCCGCACCAGAACTCTTCTGGATCCCCACAAGGTGAAGAGGGGTATGCGTGAGATCTTGGCCCTACTTGTATCCCTGCTGATCGTGCTCTCCGCCGGTTACGCTTTTTACCACGTGGGGGCTAGTAGGACCCAGAATCCTTCCATGATTGGCCACAACGGTATTAAAAACCCGGGTAACGGTCTGATAACCGCCTCTGAATACCAGAAAATGCTGGGCGTGGGCATAAACGTGGACTGGATGACCTTTGCAAGGGTAAGACACTACTACTTCTACTGGCGCTCCAGAGGTGTGAACGTTCCCAAGTACTTCAAGGAGGAGGGTTTCTCCAACGTCCGTATTAGAGTCGGCGTGGACGTGACGAAGAACAGAACCGCTCTGAAACAGCTCGGTGAAATCGTCAACGACACCCTGGAGGCCGGGCTGATTCCGATAATAACCTACACCGCCCCGGAACTCAGGGAGAACCCGACGAGTGAGGCCGCTCAGGAGCACTTCGTCGAGTGGTGGAAGACCGTTGCGGAGTACTTCAGGGGCTACCCCTAC
>WAMH01000222.1 GCA_015522395.1 Thermococcus sp.
GATATACGTAAAACCGGACTTTAGGGGGAGAGGAATAGGCAGAATGCTCGTCGAAAAAGCGGAGGAAGAGGTGAAAAAGCACGATGATTCCGTGTATCTCCTCGTCCTGCCGCAGGATAAGGATGCCATAGCATTCTGGAAGAGGCTCGGCTACGACGTGATTAATACCCTCGAGCTGACGAAGGATCTGAGGTCCACGAGACGGAGCTTTCACACCGTTGAATTCCTCGGTGGAGGTTTCAAAATCTTCGGATGGAAGGGCGAGAAGTTCACCGGTGAGGAAAAGCGCTTCATGGAGCTTTTGGATGAGTTCTACAAGAAGGGCGGGACAAAAAAGGAGTTTCTGGAGCTGGTGGACTCAGTACTGGAGGGATGGCTGGAGTGATGGTCAAGCCCCTTAAAACCAACACCGAAAGGCTCGCCTGCCTTGAGATAGCTAGAGCCCTGCCAGAGTGGTTCAACGAGGCAGGGCTTAAAGCTATGGAACGCGACCTTAAGAGCAAAACGACGTTCGTTGCGGTTGAGGATAACAATGTCTTCGGCTTCATAACAGTCAAGCCCATTAACGATAAAGCCCTCGAAATCCTCTGGATGGCCGTCAGGAGGGAGCTGAGGGGAAAGGGCATCGGGACTGAAATGCTGCGCTTCGTTGAGAGGTGGGCGGTAGAGAGGAGCTTTGAAGTTCTCGTCGTCAAGACCTCGGGCGACCTCTCGTACAAACCCTACGACGAGACGAGGCGGTTCTACGAGCGGAGAGGTTTTGTGAGAGTTGCACTTGTTGACCCCTATCCAGAGTGGGGCGAGGCGACGCTGATTTACGTGAGGTGCCTCAAAAGGTGAAGAAGCAGAGGATATATTCAATTCCACTCAATTTCCTCGGCCATCTTCCTAAGCTTTTTGATGTCCCCTGGAGTCAGGTTCCGGAGTCCCTTTCTCTTTACCATCAACTCCTCGAGGGTTCTGGAGATGTTGGCTATGCGGTCTTTGTTTTTAAGCAGAATTGGCCTCGGCCCATTTATGGAATCGAAGGCCGCCTTGTGGAAGAGAGTCTCCAGAGTACTCCCGAAGACATAGAGGTCTAGTGTTTGGAATCTCTGGTAAGGATGTAAAGGTCAAGCGCTGTCGTCTCGAGGACGTATGCACACTCTTCAAACAGCCGTGAATAACCCTGAAGCGTTTCGTCGGAGGCGTTTTTATCGAGTAGATAAGAGATCACGCCGGACTCCTCAAGACACATCGCCGCGTGGTTGGCGGTTCCCTCTAGATAGCCGAGTGCCCTGTCCCGGGATTTTCCCACTTCATACCACTTCCAAGTTGCAAAGGCAGAATAAACGAGAAGAGCCACCAACAGCGCGGCCAGGATCTTATCTTTCTTCATTGTAATTCCTAAAACAAAGAGCGTCTAAATCTTTTTAAACCGGCCCCGAGAGCTACCGCTGGGCCTTCATAATCTTCGGTCTCTTCTCTGCTTTTATAGTCACCTACATCCAGCTCTTCCTCCCATCGATGGGCAGGGGGGAGAGGCTAACGCCCGGGGGCTTTACGTTCAGAGCGGGCGAGTTTAAGGTTCTCCTGGCGTTCGAGGCCCTGCTCACCCTTGCCTGGGAGTTAACTCCCGAGGTAGTCCTTATCAATTACATCGTATTCGCCCTGAAGAAGACCGTCTTCGAGGTGGCTCTTGTAGCAGTGGTGAGCAGTCTCGCCTCGATAATAGGGACCTACGCGAGCGAGCACTTTCCGAAGGGAAGGGGCTTCCAGGGGATGAGCCTGGGAATGCTCACCAGCGCCCTCTACGCCGCCTTGATGATGATCTCACCCCCGTTCTGGCTGGTGATCATCGCTTACAGCTTAGATGCGTTTGGCGGCACCTTCTGGTTCCCCTTCTACCGCTCATGGATGTTCAAGCTGATTCCGAAGGAGAGGGCAAGCGAGTTCCACGCGGCAATATCGAGCTACAAAAAGGTGATAGGCATCGTTACACCTTTCATGGCCGGCGCTTTAGCGAGCGTCCATGCAACGCTACCGTACGCTTTTAGTTTGGCCTTCTTCCTGCTGGCGGGGGTGATGTTCTGGTGGCTGGCGAGGAAAGGTATTTATTCAAGAACCCCGAGTTAGGGATGTGGTGGAAATGAGCGAGGTCGTGATTTCAAAGAGAGACGTGCTGGCTTACGAGAGACTGAGGATAATCTCTGAGCTGGCACCCATACGCGAGAGAGTGAAGGCCTTCGAGAAGAAATACGGGATGACATTAAAGGAGTTTGAAAGGAAACTTACGGGCTCAGAGGAATCCTTTGAGGCCTGGGACGACTATATTGAGTGGAAGGCCTACGTCAGGAAGCTTGAAGAGCTGGAGAAGAGGCTGAAGGAGATTGAACATGCTGAGAGAGTTAGAATTGCTTGAGAAAAGCCCAGCAGTCAAAGGCTACAAAATTCTGGACTACAAGGAGGGAGAGGGTTTTTACTTTCTGAAAATCAAGGCAGAACTGATAGAGGGAAGCGTTCTTTACATCAGGGAATTTGTATCGGAAGAGGAGTACCACTACTCTTTTCAGTGGCAGAAAGACGGAAAGCTTATAGTCCGCTGGGACAACGCGCCACATCACAGAGACATTGAAACTTTTCCCCACCACAAGCACGTTGGCTCACAAGACAACATCCAGCCTTCAAAAGAGATCTCTCTTGAAGACGTCTTGAGAGTTATTGAGGAGGAAATTAAACCCTCGTCCTCAACTTCCTGATGTAGATGTTGAAGCCCCTCCTTCTCTCAAGATTAACGCCTCGGCATATAATCGTGCCCATCATAGCCGGCGCCCTGGCGAGCGTCCATGCAACGCTGCCGTACGCGGTCAGTCTGGCCTTCTTCGCGCTCGCCGGGATGATGTTCGCGCGCCTCTCGAAGAGGAACCATTAACGCTTTCGATACTCCATCGGAAACCCGTAATCTCCCGGAAGCTAACGCCCTTCAGCGGGTTGAACTCCTTCACGAGTTCCTCAACCACCTCCCCCAGAAGCCCCGCGGTCTTTAGGGCCTTCCTAAAGGCCCCCTTCCCCCGGTTTATAACGCGGAGTAGGCCGGCAACCTGGAACAGAAGCCTTGGGAGGTGGAAGAGGAGAAATTTAAGAAGGGGGCGGA
>WAMH01000223.1 GCA_015522395.1 Thermococcus sp.
GAGCAGGTTAATGACTATTTTAACACCCTCCAGGACGTTCGTCCCCTTTTTCATGGAGTACCCCGTGTAGACGGCCTTTATTGGAACCTCAACGATTCTACAACCCGCTTTAGCAGCCTCAATTATTATCTCGCTGGAAACGGCGTAGCGGTCGCAGGTTATCCGTATCTTCGACGCACACTCCCCGCTGAAGCATCTGAGCCCGCTCTGACTGTCGCTCACGTACTTCCTGGCGAAGACCGCGGTTATACTGTCCAGAACGAAGTTGCCGAACTTCTTTACGAAGGGCATCTCGCTCGTGTCCCCCTTCAACCGGGATCCGACCGCGAAGTCGGCCTTTCCCTCGGCCACGGGCTTCATAACACGGAGGGCGTCGCTCACCAGATGCTGTCCATCGGCATCGAAGGTTATGATAAGCCTCGCATTCTTCCTCACGGCGTAGGCCAGTCCCGTACCCAGTGCTCCCCCAAGCCCGCGGTTGATGGGATGTGTCAGCACGTGGACACCGTAGGAGCGTGCTACCTCCTTCGTCCTGTCACGGGAGCCGTCGTTGACGACGACTATCTCCGTCCGTCTGAAGTAGCGGAGGAGGTCATCGAGAACCGAGCCGATGGTTCTCTCCTCGTTATACGCTGGAACGACAACGTACGTGCTCAGAAGATTCTCGAGGAGGTTTTTGAGCTTCCCCATTGTCGGAACTTCGAAGTCGGGCTCTGCCTCAATGGAGAAGCTCATTCTGCCGGACTCGTGGGAGGTCACCATAACGGAGAGCGCCCCGAGTTTCCTAGCGGGGAGGACGTCATAGCCGTGGTCGCCGACGACGAGGGCCTTCGTGGGCTCCACGTTGAGCCTCCGAAGGATTCCTGCCAGCTGTCCGGGATTGGGCTTGAGCTCCCCCGGTGGAACGTCATCCCTTGTTGTGATGACGTCAAAGTAAGCCTTTATCCCGTGCATTTCAAGGGCCTTGAGCGCGGCCTTTCTTGAGCTTCTCGTCATGACGGCGAGCTTTATGCGCTTCCCTTTCAGAAACTCCAGAACGTCGAGGACCCCGTCGAAGAGATAACTCCCCTCCATCCTCTCAACTTCAAGCTCAACCATGTGCATGTAGAGGTCCTCAAAGGGGGTCCCCGTTTCGCTTGAAACCCGCAGGAGGGTCTCGTACATGGGGCTCATGTCGCCGAGGGCTTCCGCAGGAACCCCCATGGCAACGAGGCGCTCCCTGAGTTTCTCCTTGAGGACCGAGAAGGGCTCCCCAGCACCCACTAGGGTTCCGTCGAGGTCAAAGACCACAAGCTGAACGTCCATGCTCCCACCGAAGGGTTTATTTTTGCACCGGGACAACTGATTAAGGTGCTCGAATATGCTAAATGCGATCCCGTTTATAGGTTTAACCCTCACCGCCGTACTAACGCCCTACCTCGCCGGAAGACTGAGAAAGGCGGGTATAACGGGCAGGGACATCCACAAGCTTGAACAGCCGGAAGTGGCGGAGATGGGCGGCCTGGCCATTTTAATAGGCCTCGCCGTCTCGCTCCTGCCCGACCCGAACTCTGAAATCCTCAGGGTGCTGGCGGTGTTCCTGCTCTTCGGTTTGGTGGGAATCATCGACGATTTAACGAACCTGAGGCAGTCCCACAAGGTCCTGCTGTCCCTCCTCGTCGCGGCACCGGTGGCGTTCTTCAGCGTTCCATCATGGGTGGAAGTTCTGGGATACAGGCTGAACCTCGGTGTTCTCTATCCTCTCTTCGCGATCCTGTTCGTCGCCGGCTCAGCCAACCTCGTAAACCTGCTCGCCGGGTTCAATGGACTTGAGACAGGAACCTCTGCAATAGCACTGGGCTTTCTGGCGGCGATAACAGAGGGTCCGGCAAGGCTCGTGGCGCTGACCGGGCTGGGTGCGGCCCTTGGCTTCCTCTGGTGGAACAAGTACCCTGCAAGGGTATTCCCGGGAGATACAGGAACACTAAGCATGGGGGCTCTGATAGGTCTCGTCGGAATAATCGGGAAGGTTGAGGTCTACGCAGCTATACTTCTCACCCCACACTTTCTTGATTTCACGATAAAGGCCCTGAGCGTTCGCTTCGGCGTTAGAAAGCACGGAAAGACAACTGTCCTGCCGGATGGAACGCTTCAGGCGCCGCCCTATCCGAGCTTTTTAGGAACGATAATGAGAAGGGTCAGGGTCAACGAGCCGGAGCTCGTTGCAATAGTCTGGGGAATAGAGGTCATCCTCGGGCTTCTCGTCCTTGCCCTTCGTCTATCACCTTGACCATACCGAAGCCGTAGCGCGTCTTTTCGCCGAAGCCGTTTTCGTAGCCGAACCTCGCGATCTCCTCCGAGCCGGTGTAGCGGAATATCATAAGCGAACCGCGGTAGTAGGTGTCCTTGACGAGTATCCTGACGGGCTTGAACTTGACGACGTCTATGGAGAATTCCTTCTCCTCGGGCATGGAGCCCATTATGGCGGAGTAGCGCATGAGCATTACCTTGCGGAGCTTGTCGAAGAAGGCCTCCTCGTCGGGATAGAGATCCCAGATCTTCATTCTGTCGCCGCTGAGCTTGACGGTGCGAACTATGACTGGGCTCAGGGTTGAGAAGAGGATCTTCCTCCCCAGCTCGGGCTCACGCAGGACCTTCACGTCGTCGGCTATGAACGCGGCATTACCAATCCTCAGAACAGGGCTGTCTATGAAGCCCTCTACAACGGCCCTTATAATATCATTAGACGATGAGGAGACGTAGAGCGAAACGTCGTCGGAGAGAACCCTTATCCCTCTGTCCGGAATGAGCTCGCGCTTCCTGACCATTATCCGGGAGAAGGTGAAACGGTCAACGTGGCTGACTTCAACTTCCCGTGCTATATCGGGGGAAACGACCGCCATCTTCTGGAGAAGCTGGGTGTAGACATCGTAGTTGTAGTTGAACGGAAGAACGGTACCCTCCTCAGCGGGTCTAAACTTGATTTCTACCCTCATTACAATCCCCCTCGGATATAAACGTTCCAATTCCGACTTCAAAGTTAATAAGAATTTCGGAGGTCAAACCCGAAGGGGCAAAGGTATATATAGTGGAAGACAGAGGTAGCCTAGGATAGAGTTAAAAGGCCCTTCTGGGAGTTATATACTGGAGAGGTGAAAGAGATGAGTGCTGAGAATTTAGATGCCAAACCCCACGACGATTACGATGATTACATCACGTACCTAAAGAGGCGCATAAGACAGCTCGAGCTTCAGGTGAGAACCTTAGAGGCCGACAAGGAGCGACTTGAGCGGGAGCTCTCGCGCGTTAGAATGGAGATGTCACGCCTGAAGCAACCACCGGCCTTCGCGGGGACCCTGCTTGAACTGCTGGACGACGACAGGGCCATAGTTCAGAACTTCAACGGGCCGCGCTTCGTGGTCAGAATCGCCCCCTGGATTGAGAGGGACAAGCTCAAGCCCGGCTCAAGGGTTGCCCTCGACCAGAGGACGATGGCGGTCGTTGAGCTCCTTCCCACGGAGAAAGACCCGAGCGTTCTAGGCTTTGAGGTCATCGACAGACCCAGGGTCAGCTACAAGGACATAGGCGGCCTCGACAAGCAGCTTCAAGAGCTGAGGGAGGCGGTAGAGCTACCGCTCAGGCACCCCGAGCTCTTTGAAAAGGTTGGAATCGAGCCGCCGAAGGGAGTCCTCCTCTACGGGCCACCCGGCTGCGGAAAGACCCTTATGGCAAAGGCCATCGCCAACGAGGCCAACGCCACCTTCATCCGCGTCGTTGGAAGCGAGCTGGTGAGGAAGTTCATAGGTGAGGGAGCGAGGCTCGTCCACGAGCTCTTTGAACTCGCCAAGGAAAAAGCCCCAACGATAATATTCATCGACGAGATAGACGCCATTGGAGCCAAGAGAATGGATGAAACAACAGGCGGCGAGAGAGAAGTAAACAGGACGCTGATGCAGCTCCTAGCTGAGATGGACGGCTTCGACCCGCGCGGGAACGTCAAGATAATCGCGGCAACCAACAGGCCGGACATCCTCGACCCGGCACTCCTAAGGCCGGGACGCTTCGACAGGCTCATAGAAGTTCCGCTCCCGGACTTCCGCGGAAGACTTGAGATACTCAAGGTTCACACGAGGAAGATGAACCTCAAGGACGTCGACCTGCGCATCGTAGCTGAGATGACCGATGGGGCGAGCGGAGCCGACCTGAAGGCCATAGCGACCGAGGCGGGAATGTTCGCCATAAGGGACAGGCGCGAGTACGTCACTCAGGATGACTTCCTCAAGGCCATAGAGAAAGTCTTCGGCTCGGAGCAGAGGCTGGTCCAGCAGATAGCGATGCACGAGGTAATGTATGGTTGAGGTATCTTTTTAACCTCTTTTCTTAGTATTACTTAGGTGGAACCATTGAAGGTGAGCGGTAAGTACATTGTGGTGGTTCTGGTGGTGGCCGTCGTGCTGATGTCAAGCCAGATCCCGATAAACGTCTCTCCAAGGGTCTCAAAGGACGCACACAACGAATCCCTACCCGTGAACTGGATTGGAATGGACGACGGACTGAATGCCAACTTCAGCGGGCACTTCTACGTCTCCGTCTTCAGATACTTCAACGTGATACGTCTCTGGATAACTCCAAGGGACGGGGCAAAAACGACGTACATACGGGTCGAGGTAAGAAGGAAGTTTACCAATGCCCTCTACATGGAGGTCGATCCGCCTTACCGCGGCCGAGTCAGTATGAAGGTGGAGGATAGCAACGACGGAGAGGCGTACCTGATAGAGGTCCAGGACCCGGGGGAGGGAACCTACGAGCTCGACTTCATGGACTGGGCTCCGGAGAGCAGGTTATCAATGCACATCACAGTTGAGACCAGAGAAGGGATCCTCCGGTACCGGGGAGAGCTCCCGGTGATCGTACTGGAACCCTCAAAGGGCATCAAATGCGTTCCCGGCTAACGGCAGTTAGGGGGCAACTAGATTTATAAATCACCCCGGGTTAGCAGAGCCAGTGAGAGAAGATGGTGAGCAAACTCCTCGCGCTCGAAGCCTACCCAAGCCTTCGTGACCTTGACTTTCGCATACTGAGGGGAGTAGAGCTCAACATGAGGCATCACAAGTGGGTCCCACTCGAGAACATAGCCGGCTTCGCAAGGGTTGACGTTGAGACGGCTTCGTTTCGCCTGGGAAAGCTTGACAACATGTCTCTGGTTAGGAGGAGGAGCGACATTGGCTACATCGGCTACCAGCTCACCATACACGGCTACGATGCGCTTGCAATAAGGGCGCTCTCAAAGAAGGGTGTTATAGAGGCCATAAGCACGGCACAGATAGGTGTTGGGAAGGACGCCGACGTTTACGTCGGGGTAACCCCAAGCGGTGATGAGGTGGCGGTCAAGTTCAACCGCATAGGCGGGAGAACCGCCTCAAGGAAAGCCGGCTATCACGGGCGCGTCTTTCAGGACAAGCACCATACGAGCTGGCTCTACGTTTCAAGGCTCATCGCCAAGAGAGAGCACGAGGCACTAACGCTTCTCAGCCCGATAGCCAGGGTTCCGAGGCCGATAGCGTGGAACAGGCACGTAGTTGTTATGGAGTTCATAAACGGCACCGAGCTTGCCGACCTGAGGGACACAGACCTGACGAGGGAAGAGGCGGATGAGATACTGTCCAAGGTCCTTGACGAGTACCTCAAGATAGTCCACTTTGGAATAGTTCACTCCGACATGAGCGAGTTCAACGTGGTCCTGACCGACGAGGGGGAAGTTCTAATAATCGACTGGGCGCAGTACGTTACCACTGACAAACCCGAGAGCTACGAACTCCTGAGGAGGGACTTAACAGTCCTCCTCAACGCCTTCCGAAGAAAGTGGCGTGTTGAGAGAGAGTTTGAGGAAGTATGGCCCGCCTTTGAGGAGGCCTGGCACGAGAGCAGGGGTGAGTGAGATGAAGGCGAGGGAAAGGGCGCTTGAACTCTTTAGAGAGGCTCTGCTGGCTGAGAACAGGCGCGATCTGGAAACCGCCAAGAGGAAGCTCGACGACATCATGGACATGACCCGCGAAGCCGAGCCTGAACTCTACTTCGAGGCCTGCTTCAGAATGGCTGAGGTGTTCATCCAGGAGGACAACTACCGCGGGGCCGTTAAGTGCGCCATCAGGGGAATCTACCGCGCACCGAACGGCGAACTCAGGAAGCTCGGGATAAAGAGGCTGGGTGACATATTGGTCATACTGAAGAGCGAGAACCGCCTCCGGGAGCTGGCCGAGAACATGGAGCCGACTTTAGCGCTGATAAAGGACGATGAAGCACTCCACGAATTCACCACAGCCCTCGTTAGAATCGCAAGGGGAGAGAAAGTAAACACTGACTCCGTGCCGGAGGAGTTCAGGGAGGTAATTGAGACCATCACAGGATAGCCTCGATTACCCTCCTCACGTATTCCCTCTCCGGCCTCACAGGGAAGTTGTAAGGCTCTTTTTTCGGCCTCTCATTGTAGTACGGCCTATTGCAGCCCGGGCAGCCGTGGGTGGCGAAGACCTCGGGCGGAACCAGCTCCATAAGCTTCTCCTTTGGAATCCCGAAGCCGGTGAGGTTGCCTTCGTTATCGAAGGTGAAATCCTCCACGGAGGCGAGGCCAGCCTCAAGGATGTACCTCGCAAGCTGTATCCTGCGGTAGCGCTCGAGGGACGGCGGTTTAGCGTTCTCAAGGCGCGTTCCCTTAACCGGGGTGAAGGCGAAGAGGGAAACCTCGGCTTCCATGGCATAGACCCTTGCCATCGTCTCAACCATCTCCCCGTCGGTCTCACCGAGGCCCACTATGAGGTGAACGAAGGCCCTCCCGGGGCCGAAGACATCGATGACGTCCCGGGTAAAGGCCCACATCTCGTCCCAGGAATAGAGGGAGTCCTTAACTTCCCCGTAAACCCGCTCGCTCGCGGCGTCGAGGCCCACCCCAATGTAGTCAACGCCCCGTCTTTTGAACTCCCTCAGCGTTCCCTTTTCAACGGGCGTTATCGAGACCGAGATCGGAAGGTTCAGGGGGGCAAAGACCTCAAGAAGTTCCAGGACATCATCCACCATCCCTGGATAGTCTATCGTCTGGAGGCAGAGCCTGGAGAAGCCCCCCTTTGGTAGCGCATCCAAAACCTCCTCAAGCTCAAAGACCGGCCAGGTTATACGGGAGAGCTTTTCCAAGTCGGCTCTGCTCTCCCTCGCCTGGACACAGAAGGCGCAGTTGTTCCTGCAATGGCCGGGCCAGTATGTCATCAGGTAAGCGGCGGCCGGCCTTGCAAGCATCTTTCCCTTTTTTAGACCCATCGCAACCGCCGTTCCGTAGGAGACGCGAACGAGCTCAACCATCCCTATCACCCAAGAAGTAGGGCAGCGTCACGGTTAAAAGTGCTATCCCCGCGAGGAGGGGCGGGAACTTAAGAACCCCCACGTATCCAAGAAACTCCGCTGCATAGCCGAGGGAAAACTGACCGCTCATCGTCCCGATGTCGAAGAACATCGTGTAGACGCTCGAACCCATTGTTCTTATCCTCTGGGGCAGGTTTCCGAGGGCCATGAGCTGCATCGCCGGAACGGCCAGACCGAAGCCCGCACCTATAAGAACCGCACTGACGTATGAAGCCGGAGGTGTGGGATAGAAAAGGAGCAGGCCGTAGCCGGTTATTATGGTTACCAAGCCCGCGTCAGACACGGGTATTGGCCCCATCCTGTCGGCGCTCTTGCCCCCCAGAACCCTCGTGACGAAGCTCGATATTCCTATAACCATCATGTAGGTACCGAATACCCTCTGGGGATAGGAGAGCTCCTTGTAGAGGGCCGGGAGGAAGGTGGTCACGCCGGCGTATGAGGCCGAGAAAAAGAGAAGGGCTACCGATGCCGCCACGAAGTATGGTCTCAGGAGTTGGGAGTAGTCTGCCTTCTCATCTCTCTCGGTTGAACCAAAGACCTTTCCAACGTCCCTCCTCACCGGAACCACGAAGAGCGCCCCCACCAGAGAAAAGAAGGCCACGAGGGCAAACGCCCCCGAAAAGCCTAGGTAGTCGGAGGCGTAGCCGCCGAGTGCAGGTCCAATGATGTTGCCCAAAGAGAACATCATGCCACGCCAGCCGAGGGTCTCGCCGACCCTGCCGGGAGGGGCGAGGTCAACCGCCGTGGAGAGGCTTGAGGGAAAGAAGATGCCCATCGAGAAGCCGTGTAAAGCCCTCGTGAAGGCGAAGAGCCAGATGCTACCCGTTAAAGCCGAGGCAACGTAGAGAATGCCTGAAACGAGACTCAGGAGATTTCCGAAAATCATGGCCTCAAGCCTGTAACCCCTGTCTCCGATGAGTCCGCCTATGGGCTTGGAGATAAGTGAGAGAACCGACGTTATGCCCGCGAGGAGACCCACCAGGAAGGGAGTGGCACCCAAAGTTATCGCAAAGGGGGAGACTATTGGGCTGACCGAGCTTATACCAAGGAAGAAGAAAAGGGTCGAGAAATTGAGGAGCCAGATGTTGCGGAAATTCTCGTCCACTAAACCCCTACCTCCGGTTCATTCATTCCGTTCTTCATGAAGGCGTGGCTCATGTGCTTGGTGTTCTTGGCAAAGCCGACGTTTCCGTGGGAATCGACCATTATGATGCCCATCGTGTCCCTCCCGAAGTATTTGGTCGCGAGGCTTATCGCGGCTTCACTTGCAGCCTGAGCGTTCATGCCCAGCCTTACGAAGTCGGTTGCGCTCTTCGCCAGGGCGAGCTTTATGGCAACTTCACCTAGGCCCGTGCATGAGGCCCCGGCAACCTCGTTGGCGTAGGTTCCGCCGCCGATTATCGGCGTGTCTCCAACCCTGCCAAACATCTTGAGGAAGACGCCGCCGGTTGAGGTTCCGGCAACCACCTCCTCACCGTCGAAAGCCACCGCTCCAACCGTGCTCCTAAGAACCTCGGGGTACTCCGTTATCAGCTCGTTGAGTTTCTTCCAGTGCCTGGTTTCGCCCTTCTCGATAAGCTTCTTTCTCAGTTCTCCCCACTGTTTCAGCCTCTCGTCGGTTACAGGGTTGTACTCCTCGAAGCCGAGAAGCCTCGCGAACTTCACGGCACCCTCCCCGCTCAGGAGAACGTGATCGGTCTTCTCCATGACCTTTCTGGCGACGCTTATGGGATTCTTTACACCCCAGATTCCAGCGACAGCGCCGGCATCCAAAGTTTTCCCGCGCATTATCGCCGCGTCCATCTCGACCCTTCCATCTAGCGTTAGAACGCTCCCGGTTCCGGCGTTGAAGAGCGGGTTGTCTTCGAGGGATTTAACCGCTTCTTCAACGGCATCAAGGGCGGAGCCGCGCTTCAGCTCCTTCCAGCCGGCTAAAACTGCCTCCCTAACTCCGTTGAGAACCTTTGGAATGCGCTCCTTCTTTTTAATCGTCCCGGCGCCGCCGTGGACTATGATCGCGACCATGGGAACCACCTGGTAAAAGAGCGCTCGAAGGGTTAAAAGGATTATGGAAACGAGACCTGGGGGGTTTATATACAAAGAGGGGATAAAGGAGGGAAGGGATCACAACGATGTTTAACCGGAACAGACTCTGGTATATTTCCCTCGTGGTAGCGGCGTATATGGTGGGTGTCTCCAACCTCTGGAAGTTTCCAGCCCTAGTTCTGAAATACGGACTGGGCGGGTTGCTATCGTATATCTTCATGGTAACCGTTATGGTGCCCCTGATAGCGACAGCAATGGTGAGCACCAAGAACAAGGGGTACGAGCTGGCAGAGTTCTACAGCAGGGAGTTCAACACCGTATGGCCCGCAATGGCGTTCTTTCTCTTTGACATTATCCTGTTGCTGTACTACCCGATCGTCAGCGGGTGGTTTCTGGGGAGGCTGGCCCCCACGGAGCTGCTCCCCCCGGATGTGTGGGGTGCTGCGGCATTGTTGCTGTTCTTTGCGCTCCTCACCATAACCCTCAGAAAGGGAGAGAATCACACGATGGATGTGATGGTGGTCTCACTGGTCATAGCATTCGCCGCTCTTATCCTCGTGAGCTGGAGCCTCTACTCAAGAATAGAAACAATGGGCACGACGCCAGTGTTCAAGAACCAGCTACTTCAGGTGCTCACATGGAGGGGCGTGAGTTCAAGGATGCTTGTGGAGATGGCCAAACAGGCGGCGTATTCAGTGGGAATTGGGATGGGGTTTTATCTCGTTCTGGGGAGCTTTTTATCTGAGAAAACAAGTCCAGTCAAGATCGCAACCGTGGGGGTCATCCTCGACACCCTCGCGGGAGTAATCAGCACACTGATCATGGTGATGGCCATCTCGGTATCTCCAAGTGCAAGCATCCAGGGGAACGCCGTGGTAATATCAACGCTACCAGAAACCCTCGTGACAGTGGGCATGAAACCCGCCCTGTATTTCCTGTATCTGGCATTCTTTTTCGCAGCGCTGTCAAGTATGATCCCCTTGGGTGAGGTGGTCACGAGAGTTCTAATGGAGCTCTCCAGAAAACCGTTGAATCCCCGCAGGTTGCCGGGATTCAGGAAGAAGTCCGTGCTCCTTGTGATGAGTTTCACGCTCCTGCTGGGACTATCGATGGTTGCAGTGAGGGGGTACACAGGGCTGGATGTCATAACCGTCCTCGACACCGCCGCGGAGACATTTATACTCTTCGGGGCGATTTTAGAGGTGCTGGCCGTCCTCTATGGCAAAAGCTACATCCCGGGAGCATTCAAAGTAGGTTCGTATCCGGGTATCGTCTCCCTCTTCATCCTTGGAACGCTGGCCGTGTGGGGGATGATAGCCGATAGAAATCTCATTCCCCTCTCCATTCTCCTAGTGGTGCTCGGCTAGCCCTGATACCGGGAAAATTCTGGAGAAAACACCCGCAGGCGTGAAACCTCAGCTCAAGGCCATATTGATTACCGTCTCGCCGATGTTCTCGAGGTACTCGAGGATCCTGCGGTAGCTTTCAAGGGCTATGGACCTGCGATAGTCTATGGAGCGTATCTCCTCCTTGAGTTCAAGCATCAAACCGTCTATTTTGCCGAGATCACGCTCCTCGATCTGCTCCACCATCTCCACGAACTTCTCGCGGAGGTAGCCAACGTTTATATCGCTCGGGTTTTCAGCTATGCGGGTTATGTGATCACCTATCCTCTCGATGTTCCTGACGATGAAGAGTATCCCCAGGAGATCGAAGGTTCTCCTTATCACACCGCTCCCTTCTGTCACGCTCCTCCTACTCAGCAGTCTGTTGACCGCACGGATTATGAGGAAGTAGAACCTGTCGAGCTCGTTCTCAAGGTCGTTTATATCGCGGAGTATCTCCTTGTCGTCAGGGGAGGGAATGAGCAACTCCAGATCGCCCAACATTGAGACGACGAGCGAGCGTATTCGCATCAGGAGCTCGGAGATGTTTATCTCGTCCTCGTCGAGTAGGCTCTTGGCAACTATCCTCTGGGGTTCGTCAAGGATTACCTCCACCCCTGGGAGACTCTGCAGAACCTTCCTGACCTTAACCTTGTAGATGGGCATCTCCTCCTTAAAGACGACCTCGATGACATCGTAGCCCTGGATGTAAGCAGAGATGGCCAGACGGACTGCCATGTCGGGGGAGAACCTGCGGGGGATCGTGAGCACCTTCCTCTCGCTGATCTCACGTGGCTCCTTTGGAAAGATGGTTATACTGCCATCCGGGTTTATAGAGAGCGGAATCACGTCACCCTGTCCAAGATTATGCTCCCGAACCCATTTTTTCGGAAGGGAAATTATATATGAACTTCGACCGGTAAACTGTATTTTTCTGAACTCCATAGATTCCACCAGAGGTATATACCCGGAGAAAGATAAAAAGTCCCATTTCGATAAACTTATAAACGCTATGAAAAACGTTTGACCATGCTCTCCGGGTACGGTAGGGACGCGAGGATACTCATCGGTGCGAACGCCCTTGGGCAGACGTTCCTGTGGTTCTCGTTCTTCATGATGCCTTTCTATCTCAAGGCCCTTGGCTACGGCATGAAAGCGATGGGGGTCTTTTTCTCCGCCCAGACGATAGTGGGTGGCCTCTTCTTCCTCCTTGCGGGACCAATATCGCTGCGTCTCGGTTACAGGAGAACGCTTCTCTTAAGCGCCCTCGCAGGTTTGGCCGGGAGGGTTCTTCAGGTTTCCGCCGCGAACTGGGGGGTGCTGTTCACAGGTTTCGTGCTGGTTGGTGTGAACATGGGGCTCAGACAGCCGAACTACAACGCCTACCTTAGCGAGCTCGTCCCGGACGATAAAAGACACGAGGCGTTCTCAAAGAGCTTCGGCCTCGGAACACTCTTCAACTCACTTGGAGTTTTGCTGGCAGGTTTCCTGCCCGGCTATCTAATGGGCCTCTCCCTAGCGGAGGAAACAGCTTACAGGGTAACGTTCTCACTCTCGATCCTCCAGTTTATCTTCGTTATCCCTGCTCTACTGGTGGTAAGGGACGTGGAGGTTAAAGAGAAGAGGATAAGATGGGAAAGGGCCCTCGTTCTCAAGATCCTCAAGTTCTCCCTGCCAAGCGCACTCATAGGCCTCGGCGCGGGGATAACGATACCCTTCATGAGCCTCTACTTCAAGATTCGCTTCGGTGAAACCCTCTCGGCCATAAGCTACGTCTTCTTCTTTCAACAACTGGCTATGGGACTGGGCTCCTTCGGCCTTCCTGAGCTTGTCAGGAGGTACGGCCCGGTTAGGGTCATAACCTCCTTCCAGGGAACGGCGACGTTCCTCTTTGTGATCTTCCCCTCCATAGGGACCTTCGTCCTGGCCGGAGCCGTTTACGTCTTCAGGGCAATACTCATGAACATAATCTGGCCCATAAACAGCTCCTTTATGATGGGGTTCTTCAAAACTGAAGAAAAGGCGACCGCCAACGGGATCCAGCAGGCATTCTCAACCTTCATGCGCGGTATTGGCAACTCTCTGGGCGGAACGCTCTTCGCCCTTTCTCTAGCATATCCGTTCTACGCCACGGCCCTTCTCTACGCTGTGGCAACGGGCCTATTCTACACGTTTTTCAGGAGGTACAATTGATCACTTTGCGGCGAGTTCCTTGCCCCTTTCCAAGGCCCTGAAGTTGACCTCCCAGAACCTCTTGTGGAGGGTCTCTCTTATCCCCTCCCTGATGTTCTCCTCCCTCAGCGGGACGAGCCCCATACCATAGGCATAACCGAGCATCAGAACGCCGAGCGTTCTCGGGTTTATCTTATCGGCCTCCCTTTGGAAGTTCATCATATGAACGGGGCAGATTCCTCCTATCGCTTCCTTTATCTCATCCAGCTCCGGGTACTTCTCCTTGCCGACTAAAGTGGTTGCCGTGTGAATCGGGTAGGCGTTGATTATCGCGGCGCTTTTCTTGCTCAAAAAGCGGGCATTCCTTAAAGCCTCAACCGGCTCGAGGGCGAGCATCAGATCGGCTTCTCCTTCCTCTATGAGGGGCGAATAAACCTCCTCTCCGAAGCGGAGGTAGCTCAGAACGCTACCGTAGCGCTGGCTCATCCCAAGGGTTTCGCCTATCCTGACGTTGTAGCCCTCCTTTATGGC
>WAMH01000224.1 GCA_015522395.1 Thermococcus sp.
GATAAGGGTCGTCTGATGTGATCACTCGCTTTCGTTCTCGGGGCCGCCTGCCGTTTCCTGCTCTACGCTTCCCTCTCCAGCGGGTAGGGATGCCCTTTCCGCACTCTCGCGCTCGAACTTGTCCCACTCGTACCAGAAGAATGCCGTTCCCATTATTATGCCGGCAACGAGCGAAGGATACCTCGACGGCAGCGGAAGCCCGCGGTGCCAGTGGTAGAGGATGTAGTTCTGGTAAACCGTCAGGTAGCCGAGCCAGGCTATCAAAAGGGCCTCGACAATGAGTTCAATGAGTTTACTGACCCTCGCGTCCATCGGTTTCACCGGCAAAGGTTAAAAACGAGCCGTTAAAACTCTTTCCCATGGAGGAAATCAGAGACCCCTTTGAGTACTTTCCCTACAGCGAAATGCGCCCCCACCAGCGCGAGTTCATCGAACTCGTCTTCGAAGCGGTCAGAAACGGCGAGAACGCGATAATCGAGGCACCGACCGGCTTCGGAAAGACGGTGAGCGTTTTGGCCGGAATCCTCCCCTTCGCGAAGGAAGAGGGCTACAAGGTTATCTACCTAGCCAGAACTCACCGGCAGATGGACCGCGTAATAGAGGAGCTTAAGGCCATAAGCGGGGAGAGTCCCGTCTCGGGCGTCGAGATGAGGAGTAGGAAGGAGCTGTGCCTCCACAACTACCTGACGCAGTTCACAACCGATGCATACACCGCCATGGTCGTCTGCAAGAACCTGAAAAAGCTCGGAAAGTGCGAGTTCTACGAGAACGAGAAGAAGAAAAAGGCCGAGTTCGAGGAGCTTGTGCGCTTTTTCCTCGAAAGTCCCAGTCATCCGGCCGAGATTCTGAGCTATGCCGAAACGCTGGAGCTTTGTCCCTACGATTTGACCAAGCGGATGGCCGAGAAGGCCGACGTTATAGTGGCGAGCTACCTCTACCTCCTCAGCCCTTCGATAAGGGAGAACTTCATCAGCTCCCTCGACGTTGACTACTCCGACCTCATCGTGGTTTTCGACGAGGCACACAACCTCCCCGACCAGGCGATTTCGGCTTTGAGCGACAAGATAAGCATAAACACAGTGAACAGGGCCATAAAAGAGGCCGACGAGTACAACGAGCACGAGATAGCGAACTTTCTCAGCATCTTCGGCAGGGGACTGGAGATACTGTTTCAGGAGAAGCTTGGAAGCAAAGACGTCCAGGAGACCCCGATTCAGCCCGAACTCGTCTTCGAGCACGTCGTTAACATTCTCAACTTCGATACGCGCTGGCTCGTCAAGACGCTCAACGATATGGTCGCTATTGGGGATGCAATAAGAGAAGACAGGATAGAGAAGGGGAAACCCCCGCGCTCCTACATCGGCCGCGTCGGCGAGTTCCTCCTCCTGTGGCTGTCGCTTATAGGCAGGGAGGACTACCTCTTCATCCTGAGCAGGGACAGGGGGCTGAGCCTTGAGCTGGTTGCCCTTGATCCGGCGAAGGCCCTCGGATTCATCCGGGAGGTGCAGAGCGCGATATTCATGTCGGGAACGCTCACGCCGCTCGAGGCCTTCAGGGACATCATGGGGGTCGAGAACGCCCGCCTTAAGAAGTTCCCTCGCATGGTGAAGCGCGAGAACGCGCAGGTTCTGGTCGCTAAAGACGTCTCGACGCGCGGTGAAGAGCGCTCGCTGCAGGTCTACAGGAAGATGGTGGACTACATAGCCGAAGCCGCGAAGATAATCCCAAAGAACGTCGGCGTCTTCGCCGCTTCCTACGAGGTTCTTCAGGGCTTACTCTCTGCTAATCTGCAGGTCCGCCTTGAGGAGACAGGAAAGGCGGTTTTCGTTGAAAAGCAGGGCGTTTCATCCGCCGAGAACGACTCCCTCGTGAGGGCCTTCAAGGCTCACGCGAAGGGCAACGGTGCGGTGCTCCTCGGCGTCATGGGCGGCAGGAACAGCGAGGGGCAGGACTACTCCGGGGATGAGATGAACGGGGTTATACTGGTCGGAATACCCTACGCGAGGCCGACTCCGAGGGTTCAGGCGCAGATACGCTACTTCGAGAGGAAGTTCCCTGAGAAGGGCCGGTACTACGGTTACTATCTCCCTGCCCACAGGAAGCTGGTGCAAGCTGCCGGAAGGGTTCACCGCTCGGCCGAGGAAAAGGGTTCAATAATAGTCCTCGACTACCGCCTGCTCTGGCGGAGCATAAGGAAGGACCTGCCGGACTGGATGGCTGAGGTTATGCGGCCGGTAGATATAGGGAGAATGAGGCTCTACCTGAGGAGGTTCTGGACGAACGGACGGTAAATGAATGTGTTTCTTTTTATTCTGGTGCCCTCGGGTGTCTTTTTTGTAAACCCCTCTAACATGAGTTCCTAATGGGTCCTCTCCCAAAACAATCGTAAAGTTCGACCAAAGAATAAGCTTCCACAATCCACGCTCAGCCCTTAAGAACGGCTGGCGAAAAGAAGGTCCTTCAAACTGGCGGAAAACCGGTCGTGCACTCTCCAAAAAGCAATTCAAGTCGGGGGCTAAAACTAAACGAAACCCTCCGGGCAGTTTCAACTTTGTTTTCGGCGTCCTCTGGACGCTATTGTAAGGGGGGGAAACACTAACAAACAGACCAATAGGATAGAAACCCAACACTTAAATAAACACTATTAAAAAGGCACCCAACCTTCCGCCAGGCAAAGTTTGATCAAAGAGTAAACTTCCACCAAAATAGCCAGAACGAGTTTGCATGTCTCTTCAGGAGTTCAAACTCCAACCGAGTTTTCCCTTAAAAAAGCAAGCCAAACAGGTTTCAACTTTTTAATGCCCTTCGGGCGTTATCCCAAAGAAGAACCACGAGGAACGGGTAAGTTCAAGAATAAACCTCCATTTAAAACAGCAGTTCACCAAAAGTTCGTAGCTCTCCAGTAAAGGAAAGTTCCTAAGGAAAAAGTGGTTTTATAC
>WAMH01000225.1 GCA_015522395.1 Thermococcus sp.
GCCCTGACGACTCCAACGAGCGTCAGCCTCACCGTCAGGGTCCTCATGGAGCTTGACTCCCTCAAGACCCCCGAGGGGAGCACTATCCTCACGGCGGCCATCGTTGACGACATCCTCGGAATAATCGTTCTGACCGTCGTGATCTCCTCCCTCGGTGAGGGTGGCGTTAACCCCCTTGGGATAGGGGAGATACTCCTCATGGTTGGCATCTTCATAGCGGTCATGCTCTACGTCGTCCCCGGTTTGATGGACTACCTCCTCAGAAAGGTGGTCAGGATAGGCTTCGCCGACTCGACCGTTACGCTCTCCATGGCGACGCTCTTCGCTTTTGCGTACCTCGCGGAGCACATGAACCTTGCATCTATCCTCGGCGCTTACCTCTTCGGCCTGGCCCTCAGTAAGACGGAGTTCAGGAAGCCGATATTCGAGCACACGAGGGTGATAGCGCATTCGCTCTTTGTCCCGCTGTTCTTCGTGGATGTGGGCATGAACATACCCCTCACCGGCCTTTCCTCAGTGGGATTCTTCGCCCTGCTCTTCAGTCTGGTGGCGATAGTCAGCAAGGTAATAGGCTGCGGCCTCGGCGCCTTCTTCGCCGGGATGGGGTGGAAATCGTCCCTCCGCGTTGGAATCGGCATGATACCGAGGATGGGTGTTGAGCTGGCGATGTTAGCGATAGCCATGAAGGAGGGCATAGTCGGTTCAGACGCGTACCTCGTGATAGTGACGATGATATTCCTGAGCACCCTCGTGACTCCGACGCTCCTGAAGGCGGCCTTCCGCGGAGCGGACTCCCAACCTTTTTAAAATCCTTCCCCAATTTCCACCGGTGGTAAGGATGATGGGCATGAACCCGAGGCAGATGAAGAAGCTCATGAGGCAGATGGGCATCAAAATGGACGAGCTTGAGGGCGTTGAAGAGGTAGTAATCAGGATGGCCAACAAGGAGATAGTCCTCAAGGATCCGGTCGTGACCATAATCTCAGCGCAGGGCGAGAAGAGCTACCAGATAGTCCCAGGAAGCGAGGAGGTCAGGCCGCTCATCAAGGTCTCAGAGGAGGACGTTAAGCTGGTCATGGAGCAGGCGGGCGTGGATGAAGAAACCGCCAGGAGGGCACTGATAGAGGCGAAGGGCGACCTGGCGGAGGCGATACTGAAGCTGACGGAAGAATGAAAAGAGCGCTCACTCCTTTTCATGCTCTTTCCTGAAGGCTTCTATTGCCTTGGTTAGCGGTATGAGGTGCATCAATGCCGGTCCTCCGGCCATGAGAACGGCCACTAACCCGGCTTCCATAAGCTCCTCCGGCTTTGCACCTGCCTCGAGTGCCTTCTGGGTGTGGAGGTAGATGCACCACTCGCAACCGGCCGAGATTCCAAGGGCGAGGGCTATAAGCTCTTTCTCCCTCGTCGTCAGGGCCTTGTTGTCAAGCGTCTCGCGCAAAAACCTTGAGAATGCCGATATCTCCTTCGGGTGCTCCTTCCCGAGCTTCTCTAGAAGGGCCTCGATTTCCTCCAGCTTAACGTCCACATCACTATTTTTCACAGATACCACCGCCCAGGGCTTCGGTTCAGGATTTAAAGTCCTATCCAAAACCTTTCGTTGAAAACTACCGGTTCCAAAAGGCTATAAACCCCCAGGGGAATGTAAGGACGATGCGCGCGGTGGGAGTCATAAGGAAGTCGAAACGAGAGAGGATAAGCCGGGAAGAGTTCGAGGAGCTTTTGAGAAGTGCGGGCTACGAGGTTCTGGCGATACTCGAGCAGAGCAGAGAGGAGCATCCTAGGTACAACATCGGAAAGGGAAAGCTCGAGGAGCTGAAGGAACTCGTTGAGAAACTGAAACCCGACAGGGTGGTCTTCGCCAACAGGCTGACTCCGGGCCAGGCCTACAACCTCTGGAAAGAGCTTAAGGTTGAGGTAATCGACAGGTGGCAGCTCGTTCTCGAGATATTCGAGAAGCGCGCCCATTCGAGAGAAGCTAAGCTCCAGGTGGAGCTGGCTTCGCTCCAGTACGAGGTTCCGCTCGTCAAAGAGGCTATAAGGAGGGCGAAGCTCGGTGATAGAGCGGGCTTCAAGGGAATGGGTGAGTACCAGACCAGGCAGTACCTCAAGCACATCAGGTATAGAATGGGCAGAATCAGAAAGGAACTCGAGAAGGTGAAGGCGGAGCGCGAGGTCAGGAGGAAGAGAAGGGAGGAGGTAGGTTTCGTGCTCCTCGCTTTAGCGGGCTACACCAACGCCGGGAAATCAACGCTTCTCAACGCGTTAGCCAAAGAGAATGTTGAGGCGAGGAACCAGATGTTCACGACGCTCGACACAACTACGAGGCGCTTTAAGCTCTCCGGAAAAAAGGTTCTCGTCACCGATACGGTTGGTTTCATCGATGGGCTTCCGCCTTTCATAGTCGAGGCCTTCCACTCGACACTGGAGGAGATAGTGAGGGCCGACGTCATAATCCTCGTTCTGGACTCAAGCGAGCCGTGGGGTGAGATACGGAGGAAGTTCTTAGCTTCCCTGAACGTTCTCCGCGAGCTTAAGACCCTCGACAGACCGATGGTCATCGCCCTCAACAAGATCGACCTGACCTCGCAGGAGGACGCTGAAGAAAAGGCCAGGAGAATCCGCGAGCTTGCGGAGGAGAGGGGACTCAACCCGTGGGTCGTCTCTATTTCAGCCAAACTCGGCCGGCTGGATGAGCTTTACCAGGCCCTTGAAAGTGCAGTCCTATCGCTCCCGAAGTACGGGGCCTTTGAGATAACCGTTGAGTCACCGGATGATGTCCCGCGCGTCCTCTCGCTCCTCCGCTCCATTGGAGAGGTTCTTAGCGTGGAATACGGCGAGAGAACCCGGATAAAGGCCTACCTCCAGACCGGCATGATAAAAGAACTGACGAGGATGGGGGCTGGGGTGAGGCGGCTAGACCAGCCCCACAAAGGCGAAGGCCTTGAAGACGACGAGGGAGATGACGATGGCCGTTAGCGGCGTTGCCACCCAGCCGAAGATTATGTCCATTATGACCGACTTCTCAACGCCCCTGCCCGCGAGCAGGCCGACGCCGACGACGCCGCCGACTATCGACTGGCTCGAGCTGACCGGGAGTCCCACGAAGTTGGCCATGCTGACCGCTATTGCCGAGCCGAACTGGGCCGCGAAGGCCGAAATCGGCCCGAGGGAGGTTATCTTCTTTCCGACAGTGTGCATGACCGCGTAGCTGAAGGTGAGCGAGCCTATCGCTAGGGAGATGGCACCGAATGCTCCAGCAATCCTCGGCTCCATGAAACCCGCGCCTACGAGCGGTCCGGAGGCGTTCGCAACCTCGTTCGTTCCGAAGTTGAAGGCCATGTAAGAACCGCCGAGTATGGCGAGGGCCTTGTAGAGGGCCTCTATCGTTGAGACGCTCTTCATCTTCGAGACGACCCACGCGTAGAACTTGTAGAGGATTATCGCGAATATTCCGGAGAGGATGGGTGAGATAACCCACGCGGAAACTATCTTGGTGAGCGTCCACCAGTTAACCGGGGCATGGGTGGCGAGGCCAACTCCGATAACGCCGCCGACTATCGACTGGGTTGTGGAAACTGGAAGCCCCTTAACGGTCGCTATCGTGACCCATATCCCTGCCGAGAGGAGTGCTATAATGGCCATGTTCATCGTAAGGAAGCCGTGGGGCACTATGCCCTCCCCAACGGTCTTCATGACTTTGTAGCCCCTTAGATATGCGCCCATGAGGACGAAGATCGCTATTGTAAGCGTCGCCTGCCGGAAGCTGAGTATGTCGGCACCGACGGCTGTCCCCATTGCGTTTGCGGAATCGTTGGAACCTATGTTCCAAGCTATGTAAAAGGCCACTGCTATCGCTGTGAGCGCAAGCACGTCCATTCCAACCACCCCTGCGCTATATAGACTATATACCCGAATATATCGTTTAAAAGGTTAGCGGACGAAGGCTTTTCGGGAAACGGTGAGCCTTTTCAGCCATCAAAGGCTGGGACAGTTCATCCCTACCCAAAGGCACCTGCCGAAGGGAGCTTAAGCCAATACCGAAACTTAAATAAATAGGTTGGAAGAACTAAGGTTGACAAACTTAGGAGGCATGGAAGATGATCGAGATCCGTTTTCACGGTAGAGGTGGACAGGGTGCAGTTACGGCTGCGAACATACTGGCCTCTGCGGCCTTCAAGGAGGGCAAATACGTCCAGGCGTTCCCATTCTTCGGCGTTGAGAGGCGTGGGGCGCCGGTTACCGCGTTCACCAGGATCGACGACAGGCCGATCAGGATAAAGACCCAGATCTACGAGCCGGACATAGTCGTCGTCCTCGACCCGAGCCTTCTCGATACCGTTGATGTCACAGCGGGCCTCAAGGACAACGGTATCGTCATAGTCAACACCGAGAAGAGCAAGGAGGAGGTTCTTGAGAAGCTCAAGAAGAAGCCGGCCAAGCTGGCACTCGTCGACGCAACAACCATAGCCCTCGAGATACTCGGCCTTCCGATCACGAACACAGCAATCCTAGGTGCGGTCGCCAAGGCCACCAGGATCGTTGACCTGCCTTACATCCAGGAGGCCATCAAGGAGACCTTCTCGGGATCTCTCGGCGAGAAGAACGCCAAGGCCGCCGAAGAGTCCTTCAACAAGACCGTCATCTACGAGCTCTGATCTTCTTTCACACTTCCTTGATCCATGCGGGTGGTGATAGAGTTGAACACGTTGTTCGGTGAAAAAAAGGAGGAGGCAAAGAAGCTGGTCTTTACATCAATAGACCAGTATCCCGAGGCCCCTGTCACCCTCGGAACGACCCTCAGCAACTTCACGGGTGACTGGAGGACGTTCATACCGGTCATAGACGAGAGCAAGTGCGTCAAGTGCTACATCTGCTGGAAGTTCTGCCCCGAGCCGGCCATATACATAAAGGAAGACGGCTACGTGGCGATTGACTACGACTACTGTAAGGGTTGCGGCATCTGCGCCAACGAGTGCCCGACCAACGCCATAACAATGGAGAAAGAGGAGAAGTGAGGTGTTGGTTATGGAGTACAAGCCAATTAGGAAGGTCGTGAGCGGCAACTACGCGGCCGCTTACGCCGTGAAGCACGCCCGTGTTCAGGTTGTTGCAGCTTACCCGATCACGCCCCAGACGAGCATCATCGAGAAGATAGCCGAGTTCATAGCCAACGGGGAAACCGACATCCAGTACGTTCCGGTCGAGAGCGAGCACTCGGCCATGGCGGCCACTATCGGAGCATCCGCCACAGGTGCGAGGGCCTTCACTGCCACCGCCGCCCAGGGTCTCGCTCTGATGCACGAGATGCTCCACTGGGCCAGCGGCGCGAGATTACCGATAGTCATGGTCGACGTCAACCGTGCCATGGCTCCCCCCTGGAGCGTCTGGGACGACCAGACCGACAGCCTTGCCCAGCGCGACACCGGATGGATGCAGTTCTACGCGGAAAACAACCAGGAGGTTTACGACGGCGTTCTCATGTCATACAAGATAGCAGAAACGGTAAACGTTCCGGTGATGGTCGTCGAGAGCGCGTTCATACTGAGCCACACCTACGACGTCGTTGAGATGATCCCGCAGGAGCTCGTCGATGAGTTCCTCCCGCCGAGGAAGCCTCTATATACCCTCACCGACTTTGACAACCCTGTTTCGGTTGGGGCACTTGCCACCCCAAACGACTACTACGAGTTCCGCTACAAGCTCGCGAAGGCACATGAAGATGCCAAGAAGGTCATCAAGGACGTTGGTAAAGAGTTCGGCGAGCGCTTTGGCAGGGACTACAGCAGCATGATCGAGACCGGCTACATCGACGATGCCGACTTCGTCTTCATGGGCATGGGTTCACTTATGGGAACCGTCAAGCAGGCCGTTGATCTGCTCAGGGATGAGGGCTACAGGGTCGGCTACGCCAAGGTGAGGTGGTTCCGCCCGTTCCCGAAGGAGGAGCTTGAAGCCATAGCGGAGAGCGTTAAGGGAATAGCCGTCCTCGACAGGAACTTCTCCTTCGGCCAGGAGGGCATTCTCTTCAACGAGGCCAAGGGCGCGCTCTACAACACCGGCGAGAGGCCGCTCATGAAGGACTACATCGTCGGCCTTGGCGGCAGGGACTTCACGGTTCCGGACGTCAAGGCGATAGCCGAGAACATGAAGGCCATCATAGAGAAAGGCGAGCTCGATAGAGAGGTGGAGTGGTACCACCTTAAGAGGTGAGAAAGATGGAGATCCCCGAGAGCGTTAAGAAAAGGCTTACCCTACCAGCGGAGGAGCACTTCTACGCCGGTCACACCGCCTGCCAGGGCTGCGGTGCATCACTCGGACTGCGCTACGTCCTCAAAGCCTACGGCAGGAAGACAATAGTGACCATTCCAGCTTGCTGTTCCACAATCATAGCCGGCGCCTGGCCCTATTCCACGCTTGACGCAAACCTCTTCCACACGGCCTTTGAGACCACCGGTGCGGTTATAAGCGGCATCGAGGCGGCCCTTAAGGCAATGGGTTACAAGGTCAAGGGAGAGGACGGTGTCATGGTCGTCGGCTGGGCCGGCGACGGTGGGACCGCTGACATAGGTCTTCAGGCCCTTTCGGGCTTCCTTGAGAGGGGACATGATGCCGTCTACATCATGTACGACAACGAGGCTTACATGAACACCGGAATCCAGAGGTCCGGCTCGACCCCCTACGGTGCCTGGACGACCAACACGCCGGGAGGAAAGAGGCACTTCTTAGAGAAGAGGCACAAGAAGAAGGTCATCGACATCGTCATAGCCCACGAGATACCCTACGCGGCAACCGCGAGCGTTGCCTATCCTGAGGACTTCATAAGGAAGCTCAAGAAGGCCCAGAAGATACCCGGCCCGAGCTTCATCCAGCTCTTCAGCCCCTGCCCGACCGGATGGAGAAGCCCAACGGATAAGAGCATTGAGATAGCTCGCTTAGCGGTCCAGACGGCCTACTTCCCGCTCTTCGAGTACGAGAACGGCAAGTACAGGATAAACATGCCCTCAACGAAGAAGGAGCCGAAGCCGATAGAGGAGTTCCTCAAGTACCAGGGCCGCTTCAAGTATATGACCAAGGAGGACATCCAGATCCTCCAGGAGTGGGTGAACCACGAGTGGGAGAAGCTCCAGAAGCTCGCCGCGACCTTCGGCTGAGCTTTTCGTCTTACCCCAAAATTTAAGTTTCGATTTGACAATTCACCTGAGGTGATAAACATGACTGAGAGCCCGTTTAAGGAGAACATTGAGAGGGTTCAGAAGGAGTATAGCGAAAAGATGACGCCGGGAGCGATTGCTTACATCCCGGGAAGTAGTGTCATCAACAAGACCGGATCATGGCGTGTCTTCGTCCCGGAGTTCAACCGCGACAAGTGCGTCCGCTGCTACCTCTGCTACGTCTACTGCCCCGAGCCGGCCATATACCTCGACGAGGAGAACTACCCGGTCTTCGACTACGACTACTGTAAGGGTTGCGGCATCTGCGCCAACGAGTGCCCGACCGATGCGATAATCATGGTTAGGGAGAGCAAGTGAGGTGGTGAAAATGCCGATAAGGACCGTTA
>WAMH01000226.1 GCA_015522395.1 Thermococcus sp.
TGGATTAGCGATTGGCGGGCTCGGGGATGGAAGTGCCCACCGTTCAGAACACCTCCCAAGCTGATGGGGCCGTCGGGCATGCCCTTCGTCTTATCCTCTTTCTGAGGCTTTTCCTTAGGGTTTTTGCCTTTGCATACTCCCTCTTCCTGACGGTGATGTACAATTACTGGTTCTTCATGGGTTTGCCAGGCTCCGCCTGGATCGGCTACATTGCGCTTATGGCCCTTTGGGAGTTTGTCTCAGGTGTTTTCATGGCCAGGCTCCCAATGATGGCTCTTCTGAAGGCTTACATCGTGCTAACTCTCATCTTCGAGTTTCCCTCCGTCCTTTTGAATGCTGACCCCTCCACGGTCATCGTTTTCCTCCCCTGGGTTTCTCTCTGGTACGGCTCCCTCATTGTCCTGGCGCTTCTGGTTGTCCTGACGTCCAGACGTCGGTGATCCTTGGAATTTTGTCCAATGTTGGGTGGTAAAGTTTATAACTTCGAATGACAAAAGCAAGTTGGTGCTTCCGTGTCCTGCGGGGAGCTTGAGGAACTCGTGAAGAGACTCGCTTTGGCCTTTGTCGTCCTCTTCGTGTCGGGCTTTCTGGTGCTCTACTACGAGGTTAGAAAGGTGGCATGCTCCCAGGGTCTCTGCGATTCGGGCTTTGCCCACCGAACCCCACTCATCTACAGCGCCTACATGCTTGCCATCGTCTTCGTCTTCTCGGCCCTCTTCATCGCTTTCATCGCCTACACTTCTACGCGAGGGAGAGGGTAGCCTTTTATCCTTCCTGCCCAAACCTTAACCGGTGGTGCCCATGCGCATCGAGGACGTTTACATCTGGGACATCAACGCCAAATGGCTCGGGATTACCCCCCACCAACTCATGGAGAACGCCGGCTCTGGAGTTGCCAGGACGATTGAGGAACGCTTCGGTAAAGGCCTCAAAATAGCGGTTTTCTCTGGAACCGGCAACAACGGCGGCGACGGCTTCGTTGCCGCCCGACATCTCAGCTTCGACAACGAGGTTACCCTCTTCCTCGTCGGTGACGAATCTAAGATAAGGAGCGAAGAGGCGAGACACAACTGGGAGATACTGAAGGGACTCGACTTCGTGGAAATCAAAATCCTCAAGGACTCGGCCTACATTAGGAGCCTCGACCTCGGCGGTTACGACGTCATCATTGATGCCCTCCTCGGGGCCGGAACGAAAGGCGAGCCGCGCGAACCGATACGCTCCGCGATTGAGAAAATCAACGAATATGCGGGAAAGGCCAAGATAGTCAGCGTTGACCTGCCGAGCGGCTATCCATCTGCGGTTCGCATCAAGGCGGACTTCGCGGTGACCTTCCAGTGGGACAAGGAGGAATATGGGGGCTTTGAGCGCGTTGTGGTTAAAATCGGCTATCCGAGGGAGCTTTACCACATCGTCGGGCCAGGAGATGCCAAGTTCGCGCTGGGGAAGAAGGGGGAGCACAAGGGGCAGAATGGGAAACTACTCGTGATAGGGGGGAGTGAGGACTACTTCGGGGCGCCTTACCTCGCTTCCAAAGCCGCTTCCTACATCGTTGACCTCGTTTACCTCGCGATGCCTGAGTATCCGGCGGGGAGAGTCGGCGACCCCGACCTAATCCTCCGCCCGGTCGAGGGGAGGAACTTCACTCCCGAGCACGTTGATTCTCTGCTCGAACTCGCCAAGAGAGTGGACGCCGTTATTATTGGCCCGGGAATCGGCCTCAGGGAGGAAACAACGGAGTTTGTACGGGAATTCATAAAGCACTGTGACAGGTCGCTCGTCATAGACGCCGACGGTCTAAAGGCCCTCGCCGGAGATTTAAACGTTCTGAAGGGTAAAACCTTCGTTCTAACCCCTCACGCCGGTGAATTCGCGGTTCTCTTTGGGGTGAAGCCCGATGGGCCGCTCGTGGGGAAGGCAGAACTCGTGATGCAGAAAGCCAGGGAAATCGGCGGCGTTGTCCTTTTAAAAGGTGCCTACGACGTTATCAGCGACGGAAAAGCCTGGAAGTACAACAAGACCGGGAACCGAGGAATGACAACAGGAGGAACGGGGGACGTTTTGGCGGGCCTGGTTGGTGCTCTGCTCGCACTCGGCAACGAGCCGCTGAGGGCCGCTTCCGTAGGAGCATTCCTCAACGGCCTCGCAGGTGACATGGTGAAGGAGGAACTTGGCGAGAACTTCACTGCGTTGGAGGTTGCTAAAAAAGTCCCCCACGCGGTCAAGTTGGTCATGGAGTTCTGAGGTGGTTGAATGCGGCGCTACCTCGGCCTCTTCCTCGTTTTTGTCTTAGCTGCGTCGGTTGGTGCTTTCCTCCTGCTCTCCTCCTCGGAGGTCTATCCCGTTGAACTCGAAGCCAACTTTTCAAAGCCGATCGAGTTCAGGGGCGCTGAGCTGCTGAAGGTCTACCCGAACGAGGTAACGCACGTTGCGATCTTCCGCTTTTCCGAATCTCCTGACGGGAGAACTGAGTGGAGGCTCAACGAGACCTTTGAACTGCCCGTTGATTACGTCGTCATCGAGCTGGATGATGGCGCGGCGCTCTACTGCAGGGCCGGGTTTTTGAACGGCCGCTTCGTCTTCGACGGTGAGAACTGTCATAAAAGCCTCGACGAAGCCCTGAGGAGGAACGTGACGGTTACGGGCTGCATCAACGCCACCTACCTCGGCCACCGCCTTGAAAGGAACGCCCTGCTGGTCTTCGAGTTCGGGGCATCAAACGAGACGGGCTGTGTTAATGAGACCGTTGAGGTAATGGGGAGGCTCTGGGGTGTCCTGGCTGTGGTGAAAACCGGAAACGGAACCGTTGAGTGCCCACTCCAGCCCGTTGAAGGCAGTTATCTGGAGAACGAGGTCTTTCGCATTTCCCATTGCCCCTGAATCGAAAGAAAGGGGAAAAGAAATCACCCGACGTTGCAGTAGCTCCAGACGGAGTATCCATACCCCCCGTTGGTCGAGTTATATGACAATGGAGTTGAAAAACGGAACGTTCCAGCCCGCGCCGTTTTTGGATAATCTGAAAAAGGGTCAAAGCTCAACAAGCTCGTGCATCTGCCGCGCTTTTCCACACAGCTCGCAGCTCTGCATAAAGACGAGCATGTTGAGGAGGTGGAAAAGCTCCACCTCTGTCAGCTCCACGCCGGCCTCCGAAATCCTCTTGATTATCGGCTGGGAGTTAAGCTCTATCTCGTTCAGGACGTCCCTCACAAGCTCCGTAAGCGCCGCCCGATTTCTGACCTTGAAGCCGGCCTTCTCGATTATCCTGATGAGGTTCTCTGCCTCCACCTGGAGGTAGGCCCTCCTGAACCCCTCTATGCTCTCGTCCGGATCGGCCTTTATGAGGAAGAGGCGGGCGCTTCTTGAGTAGATTTTCTCGTTGCCGTGCTCCTCTATCTCCTCGACGAGTCCCGCCCGCTGGAGGGTCTTCACGTGCCTGTACACTGTCGTCCTGTCCCTTCCGAGCCTCTCACTAAGCTCGCTGATTCCCATAGGCCTCTCCCGGAGGAGCTGGAGGATTTTAAAGCGCGTTTCCTCGGAGAGAACCTTCACTACCTCGGGCTCGGTGATTATAAGGACTTCCCTCACGCCTACTCCTCCAGCTTGTCCTGCGGTGTTTCGCCCTCTTCCACGATCTTCTTTCCGGCGGCGACCATGTCTATGCTGTGAACAACCCCACCGAACTCCTCTATGGTTCTAGCTATCTCGTCGTAGTCGAGGTCGTCGCCCATCACCGTTATCTTGACGTTCTCGGTCTCCTTGTCGATCTCGACCAGCGTTATGTTCACGCCCTCAACGCCCTCCAGCTCGCTCAGTCCGAGGGCCAGCTCCGTCACTATGGGCTGGTGCGGTTTCAGAACGTCCAGAACGAGAAGCCTTATCCCCCTTGCCATGCTCTCACCCGCTCACTTCTTCAGTATCTCCCCGAGTTTCTTCAGCAGTTCCATCGTCTCCTCGTCGCGGCCCATCCTGGCCATCGCGAGCCACTCTATCGCGTGGATTATGTCCTCGTTTGAGAAGTCCTTGAGTTCATCCTCCTTTGCCTCTATCTCCTTTGATATGTCCGTCTTGTACTCGTGCTCCTTCTTCAGGAGTTCGTCCATGACGTTGAGCAGCTCCTCGTCGTTGAACTCATAACCCAGGGCCTTGAATATCTCCAGCTTCGTCTTCAGACGGGAGCGGGCGAAGTAGCGAAGCTCTTCGTCGCCGAGGTAGAGGTTGATGTAGAA
>WAMH01000227.1 GCA_015522395.1 Thermococcus sp.
ATGTAAACCTCTGTGACCTCGTCGCTAAGGCTCTCGCGAAGCTTTCTAATAAGCTCCGCGTTGTTCTTTGCCTTCACCTCCACCCGCATCGGATCACCCCTGAAGGAGGGTAAGGAACTGCTTCGCCCTGTCGCTCTTGGGCATGAACTTCTCGAACTTCTTCGTGTCCGCGAACAGTGTCTTGTGAAGGCCCGAGATGACGAACTTCTTTATGGCATCGACAAGCTCGTCACGGTCTATGCCCAGTATCTCGGCCACCCGGTCCTCGTCGTAGGTGCTCATACCGTAGAGCAGGACGCCGCCGAGGAGGTGGTTGGGGACGCTGGAGATCTCCTTTCTCCTCCCTACGAGGGCCTCCTCCATCTCGCACTTCCGCATGACCAGTATGCTGCCGTGGCCTGTCCTAAAGCCCGGCTCGTTCCTGAAGGGCAGGTCAAAGATCGAGTAGTGGCAGTCGATGCAGAGCCGTATATCCGGGTAGAGACCGAGATTCTCCCTGTCGTTGCTCGATGTGAGGAAGTAGTAGCGGAACAGGTCGAGGCCGAGCTTTTCGGCGCCTTTCTCCGGGTCGAGGATTGCGTAAGCCAGGGAGAGGTTGTCAACCGTGTAGTGGTTGTTTATCAGAACGCCCTTCGTCTTGACGAAGCTCAGAACCCTCCAGCGGAATCTTCTCCCGTAGCGCTTTCTGAGTTCCCCTTCGATGTCAGCATCGGCGGGGAGATCGAGCCTCGCCTTCTTGAGCCGGTTGTTCTCCCAGTACTCCACCTCTATCCTAAGCCCGCGCGTTCTCACCGTTCCTTTCTCGCGGAGCCTGCTCTTTATCTCCTTGAAGGTCTCCCTGACCGCTATGCTCTCCCTCGCGAGCAGCTTGAGAACGTCCCCAGAGTAGGCCAGATAGGGCAGAACCTCAATGCGGCCGAGCTGGACCGGGTTTTGAACTGCCTTAACCCTCTCCGCGTTCTCCCTCGTCAGTTCATTGATGGTTATCGGCTTCTTCCCCATGAAGAGCGTGTAGTTGGCCGAGATCAAAGCCAGGGCCATTTTGTGGGCAGTCATAGCCGAGCGGAGGCGCTCCAAAGCGAGGATCCGGTTGTGTTTCTTCCTGTAGATCCTCTGAATGTGGGGATCCCGGCTCGATCTGTCCGAAAAGCGAATGGACGGTGCCGTCTCACCCACGCGCCTAGACAGTTCCTCTTCAAGCCCCTCCAGAAGCGAGAGGTTTTCCTTTATGCGGTAGGCGATGGAAGGGACGTGGAGGGCCTCAAATAACCCGTCCATGTCTATCCCTATATCATCAAGTATCTTGTTCACCTGCGCGACGAGCTCTTCAGTCGTCGTCATGGCAGGAGCTCACCGTTGTTTATCTTTTCCGGCAGGTACTTCTTGGCAACGAACTCGAGGCTCTTGTTGGCCAAAGCCTGCTGCTCAATCCTGACCCCCATCTTGAGGGCCATCTTGAACTGCCTCTGCCACTCCCTGTTCTGGAACCAGGGATACTCCATTTCCTCCATGATGCGCTTGTAGTCACCCGTTGGACCCCCCTTCTTGTTGGGGGGAATTCCCTTGAGCTTCTCGGTGACGTTCTTCAGGCCGTAGCGCTCGATGTCATCCATCGTCATTCCCACGAACTTCGCCTCGGGCGTTGCCAGCTTGTCGCTGAGGTATGCCAGGTTAATCGAACCCTGTTTTATCGTGGAGTAGATGTACCAACCGTAGGGGTCGCCATCGGTGAAGACTATAATGGGCAGACCCTCCTCGTAGTGGAGTCTGTGGATCAAACGCCTGACGCCACGCGATGCCTGCCCCTGCGTCGCTATGATGAGGGCGTTCTGCTTCTGGGCGAACCTTTCCTCTATCAGACGGTCGGCCATAGCCGCTGTCTCCACCACGAGGGCGTAGTCGACGTTTATCTCCGAGAACTGGAGGTGTTCAACGGTTCCTGGAACTGCCCAGCCGCCCATGCCGAGCTTGCTCGCGTTAAACTCGTCCTCGCCATCGCGGATGACTATGTCACCGTAGATGTAGCCGCGCCTGTCCGCTGTGAGGTGCATCTCCTCCCTCAGCACACCGAGCATCCTCTCTAAATCCTCTATTATGGGGTCGCTCTCGCGCTGGTCCTCGAAGGTGTTCTCCTTGGTTCCGGGGATGGTGTGCTTGTTGGCGTAGTAGGCTTCACGAAGGCTCGCGTGCTTCCTCTCGCTTACGAGCCTCTTGACGTATGCCATTAAGAGGAGCGTCTGCATGAACTTTCTCGTGTGGGCGACGTTGAGGAAGTACCTCCTCGAGAGCTTGTCTCCCATCCTGATGACGCGCCTCTCTTTGTCAAAGTAAACGTTGTTCAGCCCGCGCATCGGTATGTCGAAGTAGGGGTTCCTCCCGGCCTTTACCTCCTCCAAGATCCTCCTGCCGTACTCCTCAAGCTTGGTGAGAACCCTCGTGGGGTCGTATGAAAAGCGCTCCTTGGGCTTCTCGCGGTGTATGGTTTTGCCTTTAGGCATTCTCGCTCACCTCCTCGGCCTTCGCCTCTTCCTTGGCCGCGAAGTGCCTCTCTACGTACGATATGAAATAGGTCTTAACCGCCTCTTCGGGTTCTCCTGTCAGAATGCTCAAAGCCCTCGCTATCTCGGGGATGTACTTCTCAAAGGTTTTCCGCCTCTTCACCTGGGCCATCTTCCTGTGCTTTCCGCTGAGGTAGGTCTGCAGCCTCCTCGCTGCGTCCATTATGGCCAGACGAATCTCACTGTGTATCTCCTCCACGTTGGCTATGCTCTGCTTTCC
>WAMH01000228.1 GCA_015522395.1 Thermococcus sp.
GAGAACCTTCACCATGGCTATCATCCCCTTCTCTTTATTGCCATCAGCATGACCTGGTCGGAGGCATCCTCCGCGCGGTCGGCTATGTCCCCGATCTTGGTCAACGCCTGGTTCCAGATTATCTTGGCGTAGGTGCTGATGGTTTCGCTCTCATAAACCTTACCCTTGACCTCGTATTCAACCTTATCGGCGCTCTCCTCCGCGTCTTCCACGGCCTTTGACAGCTCTATGGCTTTATCGACGTCCGAGTTGAGCGCCCTTACAGCGTCAATCAGGAGCCTGTAGGTTCCTATCGCGGAATCCACGAGTTCCATTATCTCCTTCTTCAGCTCATCGGGCACACGAGGCTTGGCGAGTATGAGTGTGTGGGCGGCGCTTTCAGCAGCATCGGCCACCTGGTCAACCAGCTCGCTAAGGCGCACGTAGTCACCCCTGTTCGCGGGCAGAAAAGCTCCCTCGTAGAGCATCGTCTCTATGCCCCTCCTGAGCTTGTCCGCTTTGCTCTCAAGCTCGCTCACCCTCTCCTCAAGCTCCTTTGCCCTCTCCATGTCCCCGTCAAGGTAAGCCGAGACCAGCCCTCTGAAGGCTTCGAGGGACTCGTCCACGGCCTTGAGGTGCTCCTCAATGGCATCAAAAACGTCGCTTTCCTTTCCTCCAAAGATGGCCATCTTAACCCCTCCGTTATCCCTTACCCTCCGGACTTATTTAGGTTTTCCCTCGCCTTCACCAGCGCCCAGATGAGTTCGTTCCTCGGGGCTTCCAAACCCACCGATTGGGCGTACTCCACGATCTTTCCGTTGATGTAATCAACCTCCGTCCTCTTCCCGCGCATTATGTCCTGCAGTGTGGAGTTGTAGTTGTCCCTCGTCCTCTCTATCGTATCCCAGAGCAGTTCAAGCGGGTGAACCTCAAACTCTATGCCGAGCTGCTGGGCGACGAGGCAGCCCTCCCTCGCTATGTCCACTGAGATTCCCTCGAGGTGTGGATCATCCATCAGAAATCCGTTCTTAACTCCCAAGACCGTTCCAAGGCCGTTGATGACGGAGTTGACTATCGCCTTCGCCCACTTCCAGCCGACGATGTTCTCGCTGACGCGGGTCTCTATTCCTGCCTCGCTGAAGACCCGCGCTACCTCGCCCACGAAATCATGCCTTCCCGTGGGATACTTCCCCACGACGGTTATCCCCCTCCCGGTCCACTTCACGCGGCCCCACTCCACGAGCATGGCCCCGTTCGTGGTTATCCCGCCCATAACCTTCTCCGTCCTCCGAAGGGCAAGCTCCTCGTTTCCGAGGCCGTTCTGTATGCTGAGAACCCACGTGTTTGGTCCGATGCAGCTCCCGGCGCATTCGAGGGCCACTTTGGTTGAGTATGACTTCGTGGCGAGTATGAGAAGCTCTGGAGGCTCGTCCGGCGCGTAGAGGCTCGCCCTCGGGTAAACGGTGAACTCCTCGGCACCGAACACTTCGAGACCGTTCTCATTAACCGCCTTAACCTGCTCTTCCCTTCCGATTAAAGTCACATCGTTCCCGGCCTTAGCTAAGAGGCCGCCAAAGAGTGAGCCTATACTCCCCGCACCGAGTACGTAAATCTTCATCCGTCTCACCTCAGGAGCTTTCTAAGGTGGTGGAGCGCGTAGATGTAGGTTAAAACAAACGCCCCAAGCCCGTTGAGGCCGGTCAAACTTACCAGGAATAACGCCGATACGGGCAGAAGTCCGAATGACGATAGAACCCTGTTTCCAGAGAACAGCGCAATCCCGGCCGCACCGAGAAGGTAGGATGTACTTCCTCCCATCGTGAAGGTTATTGCAATCCCGACCACCGCTAAGACCGCGTTCAGGAACCTCTCCCAGGCCTTGACGGGCTGCTTTTCAAAGGGCCAGCCGAGGACGAAGACCGCTCCAGAGATCAGGAGAAGAGCGTATCTCCATGCCTCCTGGAGGGGGTAGAGGAGCGAGAAAGCCAGCAGCGCCCCTGCCGCGAGGGGCCGCGCCTTCCTCCTTATCCCCGCGAGGGCGAGTGGCAGGTAGGCAACCTCGTACATGCGCTCACCACAAGGGTTTAAAGCCCGGCTTTTAAATGCCTACCGATGCTGGCGGTTGTTCTCGTCGAGCCGGAAGGGCCGGCAAACATCGGGATGGTCGCGAGAACGATGAAGAACTTCGGCTTCTCCCGGTTAGTCCTCGTTAACCCCAACCTCACAGAGGAGAGCTACGCCTACGCCGTTCACGCGGGGGACGTCCTGGAGAACGCGCTCATCTTAGAGGACTTTGAGGACGCGCTGAATCTTTTCGATTTTGCCGTTGGGACCACGGGGAAGCCCGGGGGAAAGTTCTCACCCCACCGCTCCCCACTCATGCCCTGGGAGCTGAGAGAGGCCTTAAAGGGCTACCCCGGAAGGGTAGGCCTGTTCTTCGGGCGCGAGAGCACAGGATTGAAGAACGAGGAGCTTGAAAGGATGGACGTGACGGTGACGATACCCACGAGCGAGGCTTACCCGGTTATGAACCTCGCCCAGGCGGCCGCGGTTTTGCTCTACGAACTCTCCAAGAGAAAGCCCGAACCGGCGGTGGAGGCGCTTAAGCCCGCCACGAGGGTTGAAAAAGAACAGCTCGTGAAAACCTGGGCAGGACTTCTTGAGGCTCTCGACTATCCAAAGGATGCCGAAAGGAGAGAGTTCCTCGTCTCCGTCTTCAGAAGGGCCGTCGGTAGGGCCTTCCTCTACGGCAGGGAGGTTCACACCCTGATCGGCCCGCTCAGGAAGGCGAGGCTAAGGCTGGAGGAATGCCGGAATGCTGAGCGCTGACGTCTTCGAGATAGCCGGGAGGAGGGTTTGGATTGCCGTATTCTGGGCGGAGAAAATCCAGGGGATAACCTTCGCCCTCGACGGTGAGCAGTTCTCAAAGAACATCGAACGTCTATTTAGCTTTTTGAGGAAAAGGGGCGTGGACGTTGATTTGGCCCGTGGGGATTCCGATTATCCGGCCCTCGTGAGGGACGTCATCCTCGGGAGGCTTGACAACGCAGACATCCTCCCGGAGCTGTCCTTTGAGGGAGTTACACCCTTCGAGAGGCGCGTTTACGAATGGCTCACGAAAAACGTTAAAAGAGGGAGCGTTATAACCTACGGTAGCCTCGCGAAGGCTCTGAACACATCACCGCGGGCCGTAGGTGGGGCCATGAAGAGGAACCCCTACCCGGTGATAGTTCCCTGTCACAGGGTCGTTGCTCGCGACGGCATAGGCTACTACACTCCAAGGCTCGATGAGAAAATCTTCCTGCTGAAAACAGAGGGGGTGGAAGAATGGACCGGCTTAAAGCGTATCTGATTGGCTTCCTCCTTGTCGTCCTCGCGATAGCGGCCGGCATAGTCTGGTACGGCGGCTGGAAGCTACTGCTCCAGGTGGCCCTCGTTCTAGGCTTCCTCGCTGTTACCCTGATGCTACTCTTCTTCACGGCTCTGACGCTCTACGCGGAGAGCTGGAAGTACGGAACGATACTGGCAATCTTCACGGCCATAAGCGGCTACGGCCTGTATCTGAGTGCAACCTGGCAGAAGCTCAACGTTGTGGCCGGGATAATAGTTCTCTTTGTAGTGGTAGTAGCCGCTGGGATCTGGTACATCAGCGAGCCTGACCTCGGCCTCGTTGACCGCTTCAAGAGCGCCGAGAGCCTCGAAAAGGCTGGCAAATACAAGCAGGCGGCGAGAAAATACGAGAAAGCCGGGAACTACCTGAAGGCGGCAGAGATGTACGAGAAGCTCGGCTGGATGGAGAGCGCCGCCTGGGCCTACGAGAAGGCCGGAAAATACGAGAAGGCCGCTGAAATCTACGAGCAGCTCTATGAGAAGGAGAAGGACACGTACTACCTCAAGGAGGCCCACGAGTACTGGAAGAAGGCCGGCAACATGGAGAGGGCCGCTAAGGCTCTGGAGCGCTACGCCGAGGAGGAGCCGTGGTTCTGGGAGGACGTGGCGAAGCTCTACGAGGAGCTTGGCAACGAGCAGAAGGCCAGGGAAGCCTGGGAGAAAGCGCTGGAGTACTACAAGAAGGAAGCGGAAGAGGAAGGCGTCTTCTGGGAGGACGTCGGCAACATCGCCCGGAAGCTTGGAATGGAAGAACTCGCGAGGGAAGCTTATCAAAAGTTCCTTGAGTACTGCCTGAAGGAGGCCGAGGAGGACCCGATGTGGTGGAAGCACGTTGCTGAGGCCTACGAGTATCTCGGCGAGAAGGAGAAGGCAGAAGAGGCGAGGAAGAAGTACGAGGAGTACAGGCAGAGCATCATGAAGGCCAACGAGGAAACCTCGAACTTCCCCGAGGAGAAAGCGGAGAATGGGGAGTGATTCCCCCGACTGTTTTTATCCCCTTTTGAGCTTTTCCTCGAGCAGTCTTTCGGTTTCTTATTCCACTACCCTGTCCATCTCTTCTGCAGTCAGGTTCTCACCCTTGAAGGTGTCCCAGTACTTCATCAGCTTTTCCTTCGCGTGTTTATCCGCGCGTTTCAATACAGATCCCCCGTTTCCTCCTCTTCCTTAAGCTCCTCCTCTATCTCCCTCTCCTTCCTCTCGGCAGAGAGCTCGATGTAGTCAAAGAGGAAGTGGAACGCTATCCCCATAATCAGCAGACCGCCGATCAGTTCCGCCAGCTGAAGGAGGGTCGGCCCGGATTGAGGGACGGCCATTTTCTCACCGGCCTCAGTTGTCCTCAAAGGTTTTAAACTTCGGTGCCCTAATCGGTGCAATCGGTGGTGGCCATGGGGGAGGAGGCGGAAGAGAAGCCCAAGCTCAACATTGCCAAACTCTCCAAGATGCCCGTGAGGCTCGTAATGGACGAGAACTTCCTCAAGCTCTCCCCTGAGGACAGGATAGAGGATCTCATCAAGGGGATAGAGCACCGAACCTGTGCCGTCGTTGCCGACGAGGAAAACAGACTGCTCGGCTTCATCTCAATAGACGAGATAATAAACCTCGTCGTCCCCCCGAGCGACTACGTTTTGGTCGGCATAGACGCCCTCAAGGAGGCCCACTTCGACTGGGACAGGCCGGTGAAGGAGATAATGAACACGAGGCCAATAAAGCTCTCCCCGAACGATCCGCTGAGCTACGCCCTTGGAATGATGCTCGAGACAGGCGTCAGGCAGTTCCCCGTGGTCGAGAAGAAGAGGGTTGTTGGAACCTTCTCGGCCCAGAGCGTCATAAGGTTGCTTAGGATATTCTCCCGGTGATGGAGTTGGAGCCTGAGCTGATACTCTACATAGCCGCTATGCTCGCAACGGCGGAGGTCTTTGGGTGGATATTCGCGAGGATAAACCAGCCAGTCGTCCTCGGCCAGATAGTTGGCGGGATCCTCCTCGGAATAGCGATGCCCCCAACAGAGGAGGTAAAGGACATCTCGATGATAGGCGTCCTTCTGCTCCTCTTCATGGCCGGTCTTGAGAGCAGCATAGAGGAGCTGAAGGAGGCTGGAAAGGCGGGGGTTTCCGTTGCTGGAATAGGCGTCCTCGTGGCTTTCCTGATGGGGTTCGGTATAGCGTACCCCTTCAAGGGCTTCCAGGAGGCGCTTCTCTACGGTGCCCTGACGACTCCAACGAGCGTCAGCCTCACCGTCAGGGTCCTCATGGAGCTTGACTCCCTCAAGACCCCCGAGGGGAGCACTATCCTCACGGCGGCCATCGTTGACGACATCCTCGGAATAATCGTTCTGACCGTCGTGATCTCCTCCC
>WAMH01000229.1 GCA_015522395.1 Thermococcus sp.
AATGACATGGGCGAGGGCCATAAGCGAGGTTGGAGCGGTTCTGATAGTTGCTTACTACCCGATGACGGCTCAGGTTCTAATACTTGAGTACTTCAACAACTATGGTTTAAGAGCATCCCGGCCGATAGCCGTGCTCATGGTGACTATAAGCCTTGGAATTTTTGTTCTGCTGAGATGGCTCGTGGGGAGGGCCTCTAATGCTCCGCGTTGAGGACATCTCAAAGGACTGGAGGGAGTTCCACCTCAGGGATGTTACCTTCGACGTTAACAGGGGGGAGCACTTCATAATACTCGGCCCGAGCGGTGCCGGGAAAACCGTTCTCCTCGAGATAATAGCCGGAATAATAGAGCCCGACTCGGGGAGGGTATACCTAAACGGGAGTGACGTTACGGATTTACCGCCAGAAAAACGTGGTTTGGCGTACGTGCCCCAGAACTACGCCCTCTTCCCGAACATGAGCGTTTACGACAACATAGCCTTCGGCCTGAAGGTCAGGAAGGTTCCCAAAGGTGAAATCGAGCGAAAGGTTAGGAAAGTCTCGGAGGTTCTGGGGATAGAACACCTCCTCCACAGGAAGCCAAGAACTCTAAGCGGTGGCGAGCAACAGAGGGTTGCTTTGGCGAGGGCCCTTGTCGTTGAGCCCCCGCTCATCCTCCTGGATGAACCCTTCGCCAACCTCGACGTCCAGACCCGCTCAAAGCTTTTAGCGGAGATGAAGCGCTGGAGGAGGGAGCTCGGCTTCACAGCCCTTCACGTTACCCACTCCTTTGAGGAGGCGGTTAGTTTAGGAGACCGCGTTGGCGTTATGCTCGGCGGAAGGCTCGTCCAGGTCGGTCCCGTCAGGGAGGTCTTTTCGAGGCCGGCAAACGAGGAGGTTGCCCGCTTCCTGGGCTTTGAAAATATCATCGAGGGCACAGCCGTGAGGAGGAAGCTGAGGGCGAACGGCCTTGAGATAGAGCTTCCGGTCGAGGCCGAGGGTAGGGTTAGGGCTGGCATAAGGCCCGAAGATATAATCCTCTCGATGAAACCCCTCCGCAGCTCCGCGAGGAACGAGTTCAAAGCGGTGGTTGAGTCGGTGGAGGAGCTTGGGCCGGTTGTCAGGGTTCACCTCAATGCCGGGGGGATTCATCTCAGGGCCTTCATAACGCGCTCCTCGATGCTGGAGATGGGGATAAGCGCCGGAAAGGAAGTGTGGGTGGGCTTCAAGGCGAGCGCCCTCCACGTTTTCTGAGCCTGTCCCTTATCTCCACGGGCAGGTTCTCGTACACCCCCTGGAGGGCTTCGATAAGTTCAACAAGCTCCCCCGCCGTCAGTGTTGTTGTCTTCGGCCCGATTTCGAGGATCACCGCATCGTACTCCTCCGGCGAGACCTCCTCAAGCTCATCCAGGTGCCCGCTTTTCCTCGGGATGACGTTCACCTCGCCTATCATCCGGCTTTCTCTGATGTGGGCTTCCCTCTCCTCGATTGGAATCTCCTTGGGGCAGTCGTAGCGTTCCACGAAGATTTTGATGTCCACCACAGGAGTCCCGTCCATCGCGTCTACCCAGTCGATGTAGAGACGGTTTCCTTCAATGCTGTGGATTCTGACGGTGTAGAGTGCCACCGGGTTCGGCCTGTATGGGGAGCGGGTCGCGAATACCCCCGTGAGCGGGTTCTTTGGGTTGCCATAGGGGTGAACCTTCAGGACTCTTCTCCTGGCGGGTGTATCGCTCTCATGGAACCAGAGGACGAGTTTTATCCAGTCGCCGTTGCGGAGGCCATCCACTGCCTCTAAGAACTCCGGAAGGACTTCAATGAACGTCTCTTGAAGTTCCTCGTTCTTCCTGATGTATCCAACCGGGACGATTTTGAGGGGTTCAAAGCCCATAGCAGACCCTCCGCTTCGAAAAAGAGGATGGGAAAGCTTACGTCCCGTGCTCCCAGCTCTCCAGATAACGCCTCTGCTCCTCCGTGAGTTCCTCGATCTTTATCCCCATCGCGGCGAGCTTTATGCGAGCAACCATCTCGTCTATCTCCCTCGGGAGCACGTAGACCTTCAGCTCAAGCCTCTCGTGATTGTCCTTGATGTACTCAGCGGCTTTTGCCTGCAGAGCAAAGCTCATGTCCATTATCTCCGCCGGATGTCCATCTGCGGCCGCCAAATTGACGAGCCTCCCATCAGCTAAGAGGTAGAGCCTCCTTCCGTCGGCCATCTTATACTCCCTGATGTTCGGTCTGACCTCGTTTATCTCGACCGCCAAGGCCTCAAGGTCCGGCTTGCTTATCTCGACGTCGAAGTGGCCCGCGTTCGCTAAGATAACACCGTCCTTCATGACCTTGAAGTGCTCCCTCCTTATGCAGTTGATGTCTCCCGTCGAGGTGACGAAGATGTCCCCTACTTTGGCCACTTCCATCATGTTCATGACGAGGAAGCCGTCCATTCTTGCCTCTAAAGCCCTGATCGGGTCAACCTCAACGACTATCACCGTCGCGCCGAGGCCCTTGGCGCGCATCGCTATTCCCCTGCCGCACCAGCCGTAGCCGACCACAACGACGTTCTTCCCGGCGACGAGCAGATTGGTCGTCCTTATTATGCCGTCCCACGTTGACTGTCCGGTTCCGTAGCGGTTGTCGAAGAGGTACTTGGTGTAGCTGTCGTTGACCGCTATTATGGGGAACCTAAGCACGCCGTCCTTCTCCATCGCCCTCAGGCGTATCACTCCAGTTGTCGTCTCCTCGCTCGCCCCCCAGATTTCGTCTATAAGCTCCTGCCTCTCACGGTGAACGGTGCTTATCATATCCGCTCCGTCGTCGATGATCATGTTCGGCCCGATGTCCAAAGCCCTGTGCATGTTCTCGTAGTACTCCTCCCTGCTCTCGCCCCTTATCGCGTAGACCTTAACGCCAGCCTTTGCCAGGGCGGCAACAACATCGTCCTGCGTGCTTAACGGGTTGCTGGCCGCCGCTGAAA
>WAMH01000230.1 GCA_015522395.1 Thermococcus sp.
GATAAGAAACATCCTCGCAGGGAAGGGGCGCGTGGGATTTCTGAGGGGAATATCAGTGGAGAGGGTAAGCATCGCGGGGGTGCAACTCAAACCTAGGGAGGCCACCTTCGTTGACCTCTTGGACTTTCTGAACTCCTTGGGAAGAAAAGCCGGCAAAAAAGTCATCATAGCCTTCGATGAGGCCCAGTATTTAAGGTTCTACGGTTCACGGGGAGGAAAGGAACTTCTGGCGGCTGTAGCGTATGCCTATGACTCCCTTGAACACTTGGGTTTCGTTTTCACAGGCTCCGAAGTGGGTCTTCTCCACGACTTCTTGGGTCTCGACGATTACTCCAGCCCGCTCTACGGGAGGATACACGAGGAAGTGGAGGTCAAGCCTTTCCGGAGGGAGCTTTCCAGGGAGTTCCTCAGGAGGGGCTTTGGCGAGGTTGGTATGAGCGTCTCAGAGGAGGAAATAAAAGCGGCCGTTGAAGAACTCGATGGAATTCCCGGCTGGCTGGTCGAGTTTGGCTTCCACTACTGGAAGAAGGGAAGCTTTGAGAAAGCCCTCGAGATGACCATGAGGAAAGCAGGGGCAGTCATCAGGGAAGAACTGAAAGAGCTGGAAAAGAGGAGCGGGAGATACTCCCTCATACTCAGGGCGATAGCGATGGGGATAACCAGCTGGAGCATGATTAAGGAATACGTTGAGGCCAAAGCTGGTCCCATAACCAATGCGAGACTGAGCGAACTTTTAAGAAACCTGGAAAAGATGGGGTGGATAACCAAGGAAAACGGAAAATACAGGATCATAGACCCCGTTGTGGAAAAAGTGCTGAGGGAGTAGCTCACATCCTCTCAGGAGCTTCGATACCAAGGAGTTCCAGGGCGTTCTTCAGAACCTGCTTTACCGCGAGCACGAGGAGCAGCCTTTCCTCCACGATGCCCTCCTCGGCCTTGAGCACGGGATGGTCCATGTAGAACTTGTTGAAGAGCGAAGCGAGTTCGTTGGCGTACCAGGGAATGAGGTGTGGCTTGACGTCTTTTCCTGCCTGCTCCACAATCTCCGGGAACTTGGCGAGGAGCTTTATTAGCTCCCTCTCGCGGTTGGTGAGCTTCGAGAAGTCGGCCCTCTCGAGAAGGCCCTTCCAGTCCGTATCGATGCCCTTCTCCCCCGCTTTCCTGAGGATCGACGCGCAGCGCGCGTGGGCGTACTGGATGTAGGGTGCGCTCTCGCCCTCGAAGTTGAGAACGTCGTCCCAGCGGAAGGTGATTATCTTGTCGGGGCTGTACTTGACGAGGTTGAAGCGCACCGCTCCAACTCCAACAGCTTCGGCAATGGTGTCCTTTTCCTCCTCGCTTAAGCTTGGGTTCTTCTGCTCGACTAATTCTCTCGCCCTCTGAACGGCCTCGTTGAGAACCTCGTCCACGGTGAAGCCAACCCAGGTCCCCTTCCTGCCGGAGAAGGACCCCTCGGGCCTGACCACGTGCTCGTAGGCGAGGTGGTGGAAGTTCTCGGCCGAATCCTCGAAGCCGAGGAGCTGGAGGGCGTACTTTACCGCCATCTGCGGGTGCTTCTGCTCGGCCCCGATAACGTTGATTACTATATCCGCCCTTCCGAACTTCCCGGGCATCTCCTCGCCATCGGGCGCGGTCGTCCAGGTCTCGTGGTTCTCCCGCTTATCCCAGGGCTTGTAGAGCATGTCCGCATTAACCTTGCCGAACTTCCAGAGGTGATAGGCTATGTCCTTGCCGGTGTATGTGGCGGTGCCGTCGCTTCTCTTGAGGACGAGGAAGGGGTTCTTCATGTCCGGGAAGAGCTTCCTGAGGTCCATCACGAAAGCACCCTTATATTTGCCCTCCTCGGCCCAGAAGAAGTTCTCGTTGGCCTCGATGAGTTCGTAGGCTTCTTTGAAGATCCCGCTCTTCATTATGTCGCTCTCCCAGCTGAGGAGGTCGTACGTGATACCCATTCTGTAGGTGGTCAGCATCTGGGCCTTAACAACCCTCTCGGCCAGCTTCCTGCCGGTTTCGGCTATCTCGTTGTCGCCCTCTTCCAGTTTCTTCATCAGCTCGCGGACTTCCTTATCGACATCGGGGTTCTTCTCAAGCTGCTTGTTTACCTCGACGTAGAGCAGGCCCATGACGTGGTCTATGAAGTCCTCCTTGAGGCCCTTCTCACGGAGTTGGGCTTCGATGGCCTCAAATTTCTCTCTCATGTTGAGGTAGCCCCAGAGAACCTGCGCGAACTGAACGCCAAGGTCGTCTATGTAGTTCTGAACCTCAACGGTGTAGCCGAGCTTTCTCATTATCCTCGCCATAGTGTCGCCCAAAACGGAGTTCCTCGCGTGCCCCATGTGGAGGGGCTTCGTCGGGTTAACCGAGGTGTGCTCAACGATGACCTTCTTTCCCTTTCCGATCTCGCTCTCGCCGTAGGAGGTGCCTTTTTCAAGTATCTCGGAAACCAGCTCCCTGCCAAAGCGGTCGTAATTGAGGTAGAAGTTTATGTAGCCGTTCACCGCTTTGACCTCTGCTATCTCCTCCGGAAGCCTCTCCCTAAGGCGCTCCACGATGTCCTCCGCTATGAGCTTCGGCGCCTTCCTGAAGACCCTCGCGAGCTGAAAGGAAACCGTCGTCGCGAAGTCGCCCAGCTCGATGCTTGGCGTTTCATCAAAGGTTATCTCGCCGCTCCATTCCTTACCCGCTTCTTTCAGCATCTCCTCAAGGGTTTCTCGAAGGATGAGCCTGACGCGCTCCTTAACCTCTCCATAGCTCATTCACATCACCGCCCCCAGTTGGGCCCAACCTTTAAAAACTTCCCCGCTTACTTCATAGGGGGGTGATGCCATGAAGCACCACGTCGGGGAGCACAAAGCTAAGAAGGGGCTCATAAGGATAGAGTTCGACGAGGAGAACGGAATAGCGGAGCACGTCAGAATAACTGGTGACTTTTTCGCCCATCCTGAGGAGGCCGTTCACGAGCTTGAAAAGAAGCTCGAGGGGCATAGGGTGGAAGAGCTTGAGGGCCTGATGGACGAGTTCTTCGCCATGAGGATGGATATAGAGATGCCCTACGTAAACGTCCAGGACTTTAAAATAGCGCTGAAGAACGCCCTCAAGGAGTGAGATCATGAAACACATGGACGACGGGGTTCCCTGGAGGGACTTCTGGCTCCTCCTTGCGGTTTTCCTGGCCTCTTCATTCGCGGGTTACGCCGCCGGTGTTCACAGTCCGGAGGGGGCTCTCCAGGCAGTAAGGCGCATCATGGAGCGCATGGGTCCCCTCTCTGATTCGAGCTTCCACAACTTCGTGAAGATATTCGTCAACAACTCCATGGTGGCGCTGCTGATGTTCCTCTCGGGGCTGTTCTTTGGCCTCGGACCGTGGTTCATAACTGCCTTCAACGGACTGGTGGTCGGCATCGTGGTCTTTGTGGTCCATGATTTAAGGGGACTTCCCATGAACAGGGTGCTCCTGGCGCTTATCCCGCACGGAATAGTGGAGATACCCGCTTTTGCAATAGCCGGCGTTGCCGGGATAACCTGGTACGTTGAGCTAGCAAAGGGAGAAGGAGAAGCGGCCGAAAGATTCAAAAAAGGTTTTGTAAAGGGCTTCAAGCTCTACCTTCTCTCAGTGGCGCTTCTCCTCGTTGCCGCCCTGATCGAAGCCTACATAACCCCCAAGGTTGCCGGCCTCTGAGCCTCCTTCAAGCCCTGCCATGAACCTTCCGGATTCCTCGTAGGTCTCTATCTCCTCAAGGATGACATCCATCGGGTTCTCAAAGCCACCAACAACGGAGCGGATGTAGTTGCGGTAGCTCCCGTTCATCTCCATCATGCGCTCGGCCATAGTGGCAACCTTGACAGGGTCGGTGGAGTGGAACTCGACGCCCTTTTCCACGAGCCACCTTGTAACCGCGAGGAGCCTTCCCGGATAGGTGGATATCGTTGGCGTTCCGAGGGCTATCGCCTCCCTGTTCATGGTCCCACCGGCGCCTATCATGAGTTTGGCGTAGTAGAGAAGGCTGAGGCTGTCCAGTGGTCTCTCGGGCATTATAACGTTGTCGAACTTATCAAAGCGTGCCCTCTGCTCCTCCGTGCGCGGGAAGAGCACTATGGGAACGTCGGGCAGTAGCGGAATGACGTCCTCAAGAATGCTCTTTTCGGGTCCGTTGAAGTAGTTTGCTTTTACGGGCTCGGTGCGCATCACTATGTAACCGTTCCCCCTGAGGCCAAGCTCGCGGAGAACCCTTTTATCAGGCACGAAGCCATATAGGTGGGCAAGCTCGGAAAAGCCGTTGACGGGCCTCATTCCGTTGGGGTCTGCGCCGCACTTGAGGAGGTCGTAGGCGTCTATGGCCTTTGGGAAGAGAAGGAGCTTTGTATATGGGAGGATGAGCTTGTTCTGGCCCACGGCGGTCTCGTTGTCGACGAAGCCGATAGAGGGGATCTGAAGACCGAAGGCGACGCGCGGTGCCTCCGCGGAGTGCTTGTAGAGGGCCAGGTCGGGCTTCTCCTCAACGATGAGCTTGCTCAGCCTGCACATCCTCTCGGTCCCGGCTATGAGCTTCCCCTCCAGGGTGGCCCCACCGTGCCTGCCAACGACGTAGTAGTCAAAGCCGTACATGTCGAGTATTCCGGTGAGGCCGTCAAACTCCCTCGTGGTTATGAGAACCTCGTGACCGGCCTTCTCAAGCTCTCCGATTATACCCTTGAAGAAGTGAACGTGAGGTGCGTTCGTTATATCAACCCATACCTTCATTCTACCCACCGTATCACTGGACACCTCTGTTCCATATAAGGGTTTCCCAAAAACGGTTGTGAAATCCCCATTTTATCCCTTAGCGGTCCTCGTTTTGGGCAAAAAAACGTTTATAACGATTTCCCTCACTGAAATTTGCTGTTCAAGCCATTATATCAACGGAAGCGGAGTCTTCTATGCCCTAAAAAGACAGTTCTCATACACAACCACTGAAACGCTTCCGGAAACCGTTTTCTGGAAAAGGCTTTTATTGGGCCTTCCCAAGCCTTAGAAGGTGGATTCAATGGAGGGGATTTCCAAGGGGATAGATGACCGAACCGCTGAGATGGCGGTGGTAGGTCTTGGCTATATAGGTCTCCCAACGGCCATAATGTTCGCCAACTCAGGATTCAACGTCATCGGTTACGAGGTAAGGAAAGAGGTCGTCGATAGAATAAACTCCGGAAGGGCACACATCGTGGAGCCGGAGATAGACGAGCTTCTAAAGAAGGCTGTTGAAAGCGGAAGGTTGAAGGCCACTTCCAACCCGGAGGATATACGGGGCAAGGAAGCCTACATAATCTGCGTCCAGACGCCCCTCAACGAGGACAAGACGCCAAACCTGAGCTATCTCGAGAGCGCGGTTAAAACCGTTGCGAGGGCCATGAAGAAAGGCTCACTGGTCGTCATCGAGAGCACGGTCCCCCCGCTCACCACAGCTAAGATGGCGAGGCTCATCGAGGAGATTACCGGCCTCAAAGCAGGTGAGGACTTCTACATGGTCCACGCCCCGGAACGAGTGATGCCGGGCAGGATCTTCAAGGAACTTGTCTACAACTCGCGCATATTCGGCGGGATAACACCGGAGAGTGCAGAGCTGGCGGAGAAGCTCTACCGGGCATTTGTGAAGGGTCAGACCTTTAAGACCAGCTCAACCGTCAGCGAGGTCGTCAAGCTCATGGAGAACACCTTCAGGGACGTGAACATTGCTCTGGCCAACGAGTTCGCTCATCTGGCACATCAGTACGGCATAAACGTCTTCGAGGCGATAGATCTGGCCAACACCCATCCGCGCGTGAACATACACACCCCCGGAATAGGCGTTGGCGGCCACTGCCTGCCGAAGGACTCCCATCTCCTCGTCTGGCCAGCGAAAGACGACTTCGGTCTGATAAGGCTCGCGAGAGAAATAAACGACGGCATGCCCCTCCTGGCGAAGGATCTGCTCTTTGAGGCGTTTAAGGCCGCCAACCTGCCGCCGGGGAGGGCAGTCGTGGCGGTTCTCGGATTGGCCTACAAGGGCGACAGCGACGACACGAGAAACTCCCCAGCCAAGGCCTTCGTGGAAGCCATTGAGGGGGATGTTAAGGAGGTGAGAACCTACGACCCCTTCGTTGGGGGAACGCACGGTAGCGTTGAAGATGCACTCAAGGGCGCCGACGCTGCGGTTATAGCAACGGACCATTCAGAGTTCAGATCCCTCAACTGGGAAGGGCTTGGAAGCCGGATGCGCACAAGGATTCTCATAGACGGGAGGCACGTCATTAAAGAACCGCCCGAGGGGTTCATTTTTAAGGGTATAGGGAGGGGTGACTGTTGAAGCCGGCCTTCGTCTTCGGCACTAGGCCGGAGATAATAAAGCTCGCCCCGGTGATAAGAGCGTTTCTGGATAGGGGCGTGAAACCCCTTCTAATCCACACCGGGCAGCACTACGATTACGAGATGAGCGCGGTTTTTCTGAAGGAGCTCGAGCTTCCGCCTATTGACCACCACCTCGAGGTCGGCTCCGGAACCCAGGCGGAGCAGACGGGAACGGCGATGATAAAGGTTGAGAGGGTCCTGATGGAGGAAAAGCCCGACGTGACCCTCGTGCAGGGCGACACCAACACGGTTTTAGCGGGGGCTCTTGCGAGCGTCAAGCTGAAAATCCCTGTGGCACACGTTGAAGCCGGACTGAGGAGCTTTGACCGGACGATGCCGGAGGAGATAAACCGGGTTCTTGCCGATCACGCGAGCGACGTGCTCTTCCCGCCGACGGAAGAAGCGAAGAGGAACTTAGAGCGCGAGGGAATAACGGAGAACGTTTACGTAGTTGGCAACACGGTTGTCGATGCGGTTTTACAGAACGCCGAGGTGGCGGAGAAGAAAAGCGACGTTTTAGAGCGTTTCGGGCTTGAATCAAAGGGGTACATCCTCATCACCGCCCATCGTGCGGAGAACACCGACAGCAGGGAGAACTTGAGAAAGCTGGTCGAAATCCTCGAGGGCCTTCCAATTAGAGCGGTCTACCCGATGCACCCGCGCACGAGGAACCGGCTTAAGGGGTTCGGCCTGCTGGAGAGAGTCGAAAACATAGAGAACCTGACAATCACGAAGCCCCTCGGCTACCTTGACTTCCTCAGGCTCGAAAAAAACGCCTTCGCGATAATGACGGACTCGGGCGGAATACAAGAGGAAGCGATAATCCTCAACGTGCCCTGCCTGACGCTCCGCTACAACACTGAGAGGCCGGAGACGGTTAAAGCCGGCGGAAACGTTCTGGTCGGCCTTGAGAAGGAGAGGGCAATGGACTATCTGAGGCGGCTGATGGAAGACAGGGAGTTCTACGAGAGAATGGCCAAAGCTAAAAATCCCTTCGGCGATGGAAAGGCTGGGAAAAGAATAGCGGAAATCCTGCTGGAGCTTTATGAGGCAGGGAAACTAAAGGTGGGGAGCTCAAGGTTCATTTGACTCGTCACTTTTGATGAAGTTGTCGAGCTGTGATGCTATCTCGTTGGCAATCATCTCGTAGGGGTTTCCACTCTTCAATTTTCCGACCTTTGCTTTTAGATTCCACCAGTAGGCTACATCGCAGGTCTGATTGGCTATCTTCAGCTTGGTTAGCCTTCCCATGCTGGCTCCACAGAACTTATCGGCTGATTTTGATATCTCCGTTGCAGAGAAAACCAGACCGCTGTTTATAACTTCAACCGCGGACTCTGCATCGCCTGCGTAGGAGTAGTAGAGTATCCCCGAGATGGAACGCTCCTCGGTTAGCAGGTAGTCTGCCCGGCTGATAACAGGTGCATAGAAAAGAACAACCCTGCCCTTGAGGTCATACGCTGTGATGTTCTGGGCAATCACGGGTTTAAGACCGTGCTTTCTGACAACAGCCACGAGTGCGCTCTGAATGTATCCTTCATACGGCTTGGGAGCCCAGACCGCTATGTAAACTACATTGGGGTTCTCCGGGGCGCTCTTCCAGCCGTAGTTATTGTCAACTGTCGTGGTCTTTCCGTGTTGGACTCCCCCCGAAACGTCTGAGATAACGTAGGACTCGCTGGCCATTGCCACCCCAACCACGGATGCCACCAAAATTAAGAGTATTCCTCCAACTAAAAGAAGGCGCCTCATTTCCCTCACCGATGTGTAATTGTGGTAAACAGTTAAAAACGTTTCTCTCACACTTCAGTTCCAATGTAAATCCCATGCCTTGTCCTGACGATTCTCACCCTAATCCTGTC
>WAMH01000231.1 GCA_015522395.1 Thermococcus sp.
CGACCAAAACTTTAAAAGCACTACCCCAAAGGCCTAACGTAGAGTTCTTACAGAGGTAAGAGGTGGTTAGGAATGAACCCGTTCCACGACATAGAACCCGGACCGAACGTCCCGGAGGTTGTAAACGCCGTTATAGAGATACCCAAGGGGAGCAGAAACAAGTACGAGCTTGACAAGAAGACCGGCCTCATAAAGCTCGACCGCGTCCTCTACAGCCCGTTCTTCTACCCGGTTGACTACGGGATCATCCCGCAGACCTACTACGACGACGGCGACCCCTTTGACATAATGGTCATAATGCGCGAGCCGGTCTACCCGCTCACCCTCATCGAGGCCAGGCCGATAGGCATAATGAAGATGAACGACTCCGGAGACAAGGACTGGAAGGTCTTAGCCGTCCCTGCAGAGGACCCGTACTTCGAGGACTGGAAGGACATCGACGACGTTCCAAAGGCCTTCCTCGACGAGATAGCCCACTTCTTCCAGAGGTACAAGGAACTCCAAGGCAAAACAACCAAGGTCGAGGGCTGGGGCAACGCCGAGGAGGCCAAGAAGGAGATACTCCGCGCCATAGAGCTTTACAAAGAGAAGTTCGGGAAGAAGGAATGACCTTTTCTCCCTTCTTACCTTTGGGAGGTTGAGGCATGTACAAGCTCCTCAAGATTAAGGATGTAGTCAGGATCCCGCCCAGGATGTTCACGATGGACCCGAAGGAGGCCGCTAAGCTCGTCCTCCGCGAGACGTACGAGGGGATCTACGATAGGGACGAGGGTGTTGTTCTAGCGGTTATGGACGTCGAGGAAGTGGGTCAGGGTGTTATCGTCCCCGGCGACGGCGCTACATACCACGAGGTCCTCTTTGACGTCCTCGTCTGGAAGCCGGAGATGCACGAGGTCTTCGAAGGCGAGGTCATCGACGTTGCCCCATACGGTGCCTTCATCAGAATCGGCCCGATGGACGGATTGGTTCACATCAGCCAGCTCATGGACGACTACGTTGTGTTCGACGAGAAGAACAAGCAGTTCATAGGCAAAGAAACTAACCGCGTCCTCAAGCTCGGCGACTACGTGAGGGCGAGGGTCATAGCTGTGAGCGTTAAGAGCCGCGTTATCAGGGAGAACAAGGTCGGACTAACCATGCGCCAGCCAGGCCTCGGAAAGAGGGACTGGATAGAGAAGGAGAAGCGCAAGGAGAAGGAGGCGTGACCCATGGTGAAGGAGCGCGCCTGCAGGCACTGCCACTACATAACCACCGAGGACCGCTGTCCCGTCTGCGGCAGCAGGGATCTAAGCGATGAGTGGTTCGACCTAGTCATAATCATCGAGCCGGAGAAGAGCAGGATAGCCCAGAAGCTGGGGGTTAAAGTCCCCGGCAAATACGCGGTAAGGGTTAGATGATGAGGTTCGTGCTCACACCGGAGCTTCGCTCCGCCCTGAAGGAACCAATGGGTGAGCTTATACGGGGCGAGATTCCAGAGCCTTACCTCAAGATCAGGGGAGAGCTTGAAAGGTCGAAGGGCGTTGCCACTGTCGGCGATGTCGTCACCGAGAACGTGCTCAGGCTCGGTATAAAGCCCATCCTGGCCATATACGACCACAGGACGAAGAGGAGAGACTACGACCCGGACATCGAGGCCGACGCGGTTCTCATGACCGTCAGGAACCCCCCGGGGACGATAACGAAAGCTTTATTAAACGCAATCAGAAAGGGCTTTGGACTGGCCAGGCGGGGAAGGCGCGTTTACATAAGCGTGAACGGAGAGGAAGACCTGGCCGCGATTCCGGCAGTCCTCTACGCCCCCGTCGGCTCGGTCGTGCTCTACGGCCAGCCGGACGAGGGGGTAGTGCTTATAAGGGTAACACCCGAATGCAAGCTCAGATGCGGGAAGCTCATGTCGAAGATGGAGGTGGTTCACGATGGAGATTAAGGTTACCGAGATGAAAGAGAACAGGCTCCTCGGAAGAAAGGAGATATACTTCGACGTCCTTCATGAGGGCGAGCCTACCCCGAGCAGGGAAGCGGTGAAGGGTAAGCTCGTCGCTATGCTCGACCTCGACCCCGAGACCGTCGTAGTCCAGTACATCAGGAGCTACTTTGGAAGCCACGTTTCCAAGGGCTACGCCAAGGCCTACGAGAGCAAGGAGAGGCTCCAGTACATCGAACCCGAGTACGTTCTCCTCAGGAACGGACTCATCCAGAAGGAGGAAGAGTGAGGTGGTCTGAATGGCGAAGAAGAAAAAGACCAGTCAGAAGTGGAAGCTCTACGAGGTTAAGGGCGGAAAGGTCATCAGGAAGAACAAGTTCTGCCCGCGCTGCGGTCCGGGCGTTTTCATGGCCGACCACGGTGACCGCTGGAGCTGTGGCCGCTGCGGCTACACCGAGTGGAAGAAGTGATTCCTCTTCTACCGATTTTTCGCTTCTTTCGGTGTTATACATGCCGGTCTACTACGGTCTTGAAATTAAGCTCCACCCCCAGGTTTATGAGCCCGCCGAGGACACCTTTCTCCTCGCCGAGAACCTCGCCGTTGAGGAAGGGGACGTTGCCCTCGATGTTGGAACAGGCACGGGGCTTATAGCGCTCTTGATGGCGAGGAAGGCCAGCTACGTCCTCGGGGTCGACCTAAATCCAATCGCGGTTGAGCTGGCGAGGGAGAACGCCCTGCTGAACGGTATCAGAAACGTCGAGTTCCGGCTGAGCGACCTCTTTGAGAACGTTTCTGGAAAGTTCGACGTTGTAACTTTCAACGCCCCCTACCTGCCCGGCGAGCCGGAGGAGCCGATAGACCTGGCCCTTGTGGGCGGGAAAACCGGAAGGGAAGTCCTCGATAGGTTCATCATGGGAGTGCCGGACTACCTCAAACCCGGCGGAACCGTCCAGATAGTCCAGAGTTCGATAACCGGAGTTGAGGAAACCCTCGGAAGACTGGAAAAAGCCGGATTGACCGCAAAGGTTGCCGCTAAGAGGCACGTTTTCTTTGAGGACATCGTTCTGATAAACGCTCAGGCCAAGTGGTAGCGCCTGATCTCGAGAAGGAGCCTAACTCTCGGTCTTTCGGTTCGCTCCTCTGGTTCCTCAAAAGGCTCTATTCTAGCGGCCTTTTCCTTAAGTGCGGGTTCGGGTTTTATTCTCTCGAACATGGGGGAAGACACGAAACCCTGCTTTTAAACCTTTCGGGAATTGCCGAATTTGATTTCGACGGTAAGTCAGTTCCACAAAACCTGCCCATCAGGTTTTTAAGAAGTCCGGCTGACTCCAACCCAGAGAGGGATTAGGTGAGGCTAATGGCGATAACGTTTAAGTCGAATCCAAACATGCCTGAGGAGATTGCCAACCTCTTCAGGAAGCAGCATTACGCTTTAGTGGGCAGGCACAGCTCGGTGAAGCTCTGCCACTGGCTCAAGGAGAGTCTGAAGCACGACCGCTTCTGCTACAAGCAGAAGTTCTACGGCATAGCGAGCCACCGCTGCCTTCAGATGACGCCCGTTACAGCATGGTGCACCCACAACTGCATATTCTGCTGGCGCCCGATGGAGGGCTTCCTTGGAACCGAGCTCCCACAACCCTGGGACGATCCCGCCTTCATCGTCGAGGAGAGCATCAAGGCCCAAAGAAAGCTCCTCGTCGGCTACAAGGGAATGCCCGGCATAAACATGAAGAAGTTCGAGGAGGCCTGGAATCCAAGGCACGCAGCGATAAGCCTCTCTGGAGAACCGATGCTCTACCCATACATGGGGGACCTGGTCGAGGAGTTCCATAAGAGGGGCTTCACAACCTTCATAGTCACCAACGGCACCGTCCCTGAGAGGCTCGAGGAGATGAAGCGCGAGGATAAACTCCCCACCCAGCTCTACGTCTCCCTCACCGCTCCGGACATCGAGACCTACAACCGCGTAAACGTCCCCATGATTCCGGACGGCTGGGACAGGATAAAGCAAACGCTCGAACTCATGAACGGCCTCCCAACGAGAACGGTAATAAGGATGACGCTGGTCAAGGGGGAGAACATGGGCAATCCGGAGGGCTACGCCAAGCTGATAAAACTCGCCAACCCCATGTTCGTCGAGGCCAAAGCTTACATGTTCGTCGGCTTCTCGAGGAACAGGCTGACCATCAACAACATGCCGCGCCACGAGGAGATCAAGGCCTTCGCCGAGGAACTCCTGAAATACCTACCCGGCTACCACCTCGAGGACGAGTACCGGCCCAGCAGGGTCGTGCTCATAATGCGCGACGACGTCGACCCCAAGGGCCGCGGCACGGAAGGCCGCTTCGTAAAGGCCTGACCTTTCCCTCTTTTGGAAAAGTTTATTTATTCTGGGCCCATAGGGAAACCTTAGGGGTGTAAGTGATGAGAAGGGTTCTGGCAATCATCCTGATAACGCTGATGGTGATTCCCGCTGTAAGCGCCGGAACGATAGACGGCTCCGCCAAGTTTCTCAGCGGGGCCTCGAAGAACTCTGACCGCGTGGCCCAGATAAGCCTAAGCCTCATGGCCCTGGTCTCGGCAAGAAAGGACGTTAGCTGGAACGTCAGCGCCGACATAAACTACCTCGTGAACGAGCTTCTGGCCGACCAGAACCCCGACGGTGGGTGGGGATACTACTTAAATGAGCCCAGCAATGTTCTCGACACGGCGTACGCGGTTCTGGCACTCCAACGAGCTTATCCCGTCGTGGACATCTTTGAATCAATGAAGGTTAGGGCATCTATCGACAGGGGCGTATCCTACCTTCTCTCGGCCAAGGGGAAGAACGGCTGGGGCTACGTTCCGGGTTCGCCGGTCTCCTGCTATCCCACCGTGATGGCGCTCTGGGCCCTCGGTGAGTACGGCTACAGGTACAACGGCGCCACGCTTAGGGATGCCTTCGCCTACATAGACAACGTAACCACCTGCGAGATCTCCCCCTATGAGTTTCTGGCCCTAAAGGTTCTTGCATACCACAGTGCGGGCTACAATTTCGGGGAGAAGACGGTAAACGAGCTCAAGAGGCTTCTTCTGGACAACGGCTCCAACCTCACGGTTAAGGAGAGGGCCATGCTGACCTACGCACTGGTCGCGATAGCGCCGATGGACCTCGACGTTGCCAAGGCCCTGAGAGTTCTCGAGAACAGTAGCAAAACCGACAACGACCTCGTTTACTGGATGAACGAGCCCAAGTTCATGTCCTCGACAGAGATGATATCGTCGACGGCCTTCGCCCTGATGGCCCTCTCCAAGCCCGTCAAAGTCGTTGCGCCCAAGCCGGTGAAGAACCCCTACGAGATGCCCTGCGATTCCCTTGTGAGAATGCAGAACTATGGCGGAGGCTGGGGTCTCAGGATGGGCCAGCCGAGCAACGAGAAGGCAACCTACTACGCGCTCCTGGCCCTAGAGAAGTGCAACCCGCTCAACGAGACGGTTGAGAAGGCCCTCGGCTGGGTGGAAAAAGCCTATCTCCATGACGCCGAGAGCCTGGAGAACGGTGGAGGGATGTCGGTTGACTACTTCTACGCCCTGGAGACTCTACTCCACTTCGGGCTTCTCAACGAAACACAGCGGGAGAAAGCGGTTCAGCTCATAAAGAACTCCCAGCTTGAATATGGCCTCTGGGGATTGCAAGGGCTCGGTCCACAGCCCTATTACACTGCCCTGGCAATAAAGGCCCTCCGCGACCTCGGCGTTCCAGCCAACGACTCCCTCATAGTGAAGGCCAAGGACTGGTTGCTCTCAATAAGCAACGGTGGCTGGGGCACCTACGTCAGTACCCCGCAGTTTTCATACATGCTCAAGCCCGATGTCCTCACGACGATAACGGTGCTGGAGGCACTGGATGGAATATCAACGCCTGAAGAGCTCGAGCCCCACATCAAATGGCTCGTCGAGCAGCGCGTCGGTGAAGGCTGGTCCTTCTGGAGGGAGTACTACGTGTGGGAGAAGAACGAGAGCTATCCCGGAACCCCGAGCGTTGAGCTAACGGTACGCGCCACAGACCTGCTACTGAAGTACGGCTACAACTACACGAACCAGACACTCGAGTTCGTGATGAACGCCCGCGACAGCGGCCTAATCAGGGGAAAGCCAATAGAAACGGCCTTCACCATACTCTATCTCAGCAGGTTCCAGTATGTGCCCCCGGTTAGCCTTTACGACATCAGGAACGCCCTCAACGGTGAACTCTTTGAGGTCATCGCCCCGACGATGGGCGGCTCCACCCTTGAAGAGATAATAGGGGCGCTGAACTCAACCTTCACAGGCGGCTTCGTGAGGGCGAACTCCACGGGAATAGGAGAGGGTTACTACATAGTAATAGCCCCCTACGGTGCCTACGACGTGAGAAAGTACAACCCGTACCTGAGGTTCTACATCGGGAACGGGAGCGTAACGGTCGGCAACACAACGGTTCCAATGAACGAGTCGGTCGTCCTCGTACCCGGCAAGACCGCGAATGGCGTGGTTCTTTTCGTGTTTTACAGCAGAAACACAGAGGACATTGCCAGGGAAGTATTCACAACAGGGTTCATAAGGTACATCGGGGGCAACGCGATGATCCTCACGCGGGAGGACGGCACGGTAAGGATGATAACGGTGGGGTGATAGCCTTTGAGGGCTTTAATCATCGGTATCGGCCAGTGCGGCACCAAAATCGCCGACCTCTTTTCTCTGGTTGATTTTGAGGCCCTGGCGATAAACACCTCCCGGGGCGACCTTGAATACCTCAAACACGTCCCCCAGGACAGGAGGATACTCATCGGAGAGAGCATCACGGGCGGAAAGGGCGTGAACGCGAACCCCCTGCTCGGCAGAGAAGCGATGAAGCGCGATTTGCCCGTGGTGATGCGCAAGATAAACTCCATCATCGGCTACGAGGATGTCGACATCTTCTTCCTCACCTTCGGCTTCGGCGGCGGGACCGGGGCGGGTGGAACACCGGTTCTGGCGGAAGCGCTCAAAGAGGAGTATCCGGATTCCCTGGTTGTGGCAATAGGTGCCCTTCCACTCAGGGAGGAGGGTATAAGGCCCACAATAAACGCGGCGATAACGATAGACAAGCTCTCCAAGATAGCGGACTCAATCATCGCGATAGACAACAACAAGCTGAAGGAGGGGAACGACGACATCAGCAGGGCCTACGAGCGCATCAACTACACGATAGTCGAGAGGATAGCCTCTCTCTTGGCTCTGGTGGACGTTCCGGGCGAGCAGACCTTGGATGCGAGCGACCTGAAGTTTGTCCTCAAGGCCTTCGGCAGCTTCGCAACGGTCGGCTACGCCAAGGCCGATGCAGGGAAGGTAAAGAGCCTCTCCAGGCTCATCATAAAGTCCTTTGAAAGCGAGGGACTTTACCTCGAGGCAAACATAGAGTCAGCACTCTACGGACTGGTTGCAATTCATGGGCCGCCCGAGGTCCTGAAGGCGGGCGACATCTTTGAAGCCCTTGATTATCTCACCGGCAAGATAAGGGGCAAGCAGATATTCAGGGGCTTCTATCCCGATCCAAGGGAGAGGGAGGTGGAGGTCGTAACGCTCCTCAGCGGAATCTACGACAGCAAGAGCATCGAGGACATCGTAATCACGGCAAAGAACTACGCCCGCTCCTTCATGGCGGCCAAGGAGGAGGCGGAAACCAGGAAGAAAGAACTCCTGAGCGGCCTGCCGGACTTCGACGACATCTACCCTGCGGAGGGAGGAGAATGACCGAACCCGTGAAGGATTCTGTTGAAGCTGCCCTCGACCTCGACGAGAAGAAAGTATACTCCCACATAGCCCACGAGAGTGCGGAGGACATAATAAGGATAATCTCGTCCCTCGATGCAGAGCGCGCGAAGCTCCA
>WAMH01000232.1 GCA_015522395.1 Thermococcus sp.
CTCATGATAAAGAATCCACTCTCCCAAAAAAGCAACTCCAACGGGAAATCACGCCAATTGTTCTCTTAAAAAAGAATCACCAACCTTGATCAAACTCAACGGGACTGTCGTCCCGTGCGTTGGAGCAAAGCTCCAACGTCGCGCAGGCGAAGTTTGTAATGGTGGGGCCGCCGGGATTCGAACCCGGGTCACGGGCTCCCAAAGCCCGCAGGATGGACCAAGCTACCCCACGGCCCCGCGCGATAGTTGAATTGCTGGTTGCTTATTAAGCTTTTCGCCCGGCACAGGATTTTTATAGTCCCCTTTCAACCCCCTTCAGGTGTCATCATGGTCACGCTCATCATCGCCGAGAAGCCCAACGTCGCGAGAAAGATCGCCTACGCCCTCGCTGAAGGTAAACCTGTGAGAAAAACCATCGGAAAGGTGAGCTACTACGAGTTCACCCGCGACGGGAAGAGGGTAATCGTCGCTCCGGCGGTAGGGCACCTCTTCTCCCTGGCCCCCAAAGTTAAGACCTACGGTTATCCCATCTTCGACATAGAGTGGGTGCCGGTTTATGTCGCCGAGAAGGGGAAGGGCTATGCCAAGGACTACATCAAAGCCCTCGCAACCCTTGCGAAGCGGGCGGACGAGTTCATAGTTGCCTGCGACTACGATACCGAGGGTGAGGTGATAGGTTACACGGCCCTCAAATACGCCTGCGGCGTAGATCCATCAAGGGCAAAGCGCATGAAGTTCTCGGCCTTAACCAAGAAAGACCTCCTCAGGGCCTGGTATAACCTCGAGCCGACGATAAACTTCGGAATGGCGGACGCGGGAATAGCGCGCCATGTTTTAGATTGGTACTGGGGCGTGAATCTTTCGAGGGCACTCACCTCGGCGATAAAGCGCGCGAGCGGCAAGTGGATGGTGCTGAGCACGGGCCGCGTCCAGGGGCCAACGCTGAAGTTCCTCGTCGACAGGGAGAAGGAGATAGAGAACTTCAAATCTACTCCCTACTGGGTCATCAAGATGCTCCTCGAGAAGAACGGGGAAACCTACACCGCCATCTACGAGAGGGAGAAGATACTCAACGAGGATGAAGCGAAGCGCATCGTGGAGGAAGCGAAGAAGGGGCCTGCGTTCGTTGAGAAGGTCGAGGTAAAGCAGCAGAAGAGGAACCCGCCGGTTCCCTTCGACCTCGGAACCCTCCAGAGGGAGGCCTACTCCGCTTTCGGCTACTCCCCGAAGAAAACCCTTGAGATAGCGCAGAAGCTCTACGAGAAGGGACTTCAGTCGTATCCGAGGACAAGCTCCCAGAAGCTCCCCAAGAATCTCAACTTCCGCTCAATCCTCCAGAACCTCGCCAAACTCCCCGAGTACAAGCCCTTCGCCCACGCACTCCTCGGGAAGGAGAGGCTCAAGCCCGTTGAGGGCAAGAAGGATGACCCGGCGCACCCGTCCATATACCCCACAGGCGAACTGCCGAAGCCCGGCGACCTCACCAAGGACGAGCGGAACATCTACGACCTCGTCGTCAGGCGCTTTTTGGCTCTATTCATGGAGCCAGCCGTCAGGGAGACGATGAAGGTGACGATAAACTCCAACTCCCACCGCTTCATACTGGGCGGCGCGAGAACGGTTAAGGAGGGCTGGCTGAAGGTCTACAGCAAATACGTCAAGTTCGACGAGGTTATCCTTCCGGCCTTCAAAGAGGGAGAGCCGGTGAAGGTCCTCCAGATAAAGCGCGAGAAGAAGAAGACGAAGCTCCCGGCGCGCTACTCCCCGGCGGCGGTGATAAAGAAGATGGAGGACCTTGGAATTGGAACTAAAGCCACGCGCGCTCAAATCCTTGAGACCCTCTACAGCCGCGGCTACATCGAGGGCAAGAGGAAGATAAAGGTGACCCCACTGGGAATGCGCGTCGTTGAAGCCCTCGAGAAGAACGTACCCGACATAGTCAGCGTGGAACTCACTAAAGCCTTCGAGGAGAAAATGGAGGAGATAATGGCCGGGAAGGCCGACAGGGAGGGGGTTATTGAGGAGAGCAAGAACCAGCTTGTCAAAATCCTCAAGGTCTTCAAGGAGAAGGAGATGGACATCGGGAGGATGCTCCTTGAGAGCACCGGGACTGGGGTTACCCCATCCAAATCTTCAGCGAGGAAGGCAGGCGCCGTTAAGGAGCTGAGCGAGGAGGAAGAGCGCGAGGTTCAGAGGGCCGTTGACGGGAAGGAAGGCTCCGGGAACGCAGGAAACGCAAAGGAAAGAAACTCCGGGAAAAAGCCCCTCGTCATCGGGAAGTGCCCCAAGTGCGGCGGTGATTTAGTCGTCCGCTACAACAGGAAGACCGGTAAGCGTTTTGTAGGTTGTTCGAACTGGCCGAAGTGCGACGTTACCTATCCGCTCCTCCAACGCGGTGAGATAATCCCGACGGACAAAACCTGCTGCGGCGGTGCGCCTGTGGTGAAGATACGGGAAAAGGGCCGTGAGTACGAGATATGCGTCGATATGAACTGCAAAGACTGGAAGAAGAGAAAGGGCTGATCAGAGAAGCTGTTTGAGCAGGGAGAGCCTGCGCTTGCTCATGAGGACCTTCGGGTGCTTGAGGAGTGCTTTGATGACCTCGACGTAGTCGCCGCCCGCTATCTTCTCCGCGTCGGCGCCGCTGAGTATCTGGATGAAGAGGTCGAGATCTTCGTCGGTTAGCTTCTCGGTGACCTTCCTGACCTTGAGGACCTTCTCGAGCCTCTTTCCGTCGGTCTCCCACCACTCCTTCGTGTAGTTCTGGAGGAGCGAGAGGTTTTCCTCTTCCAGGGCCTTTACAATCCACTTGCTCGCTATAGTTCCCGCCTCCATCGCCTCGGCCATTCCACCGCCGTGCATCGGGTTTACCTGCCTGGCTGCATCGCCGACAACCAAAACGTTGTCCTTGACAAGCTCCTTCACGAAGCCTCCAACTGGGACGACGCCGACGTTGACCTCGAGTATCTTCTTAGCGGGAATCTTGTTCTCCTCGAGCCACTTGTCGAGGTAGTACTTCGCCGTCTCCGGATGGTCGGAGGCGATTCCGATTCCCACGTTGGCCCTGTCCTCGTCCTTCGGGAAGACCCAGACGTAGCCCCTTGGGGCGACTTCATTGCCGAACCAGAGGTGTATGAGGTCTGGGTCGTAGCCCTCGATGAGCATCTCGTACTCGTAGCTTGAGTCGAACTCGTGCGGGGGAGCGTAGGTGTTTATTCCGGCTTTCCTCGCCACCATGCTCTCGACGCCGTCGGCAGCGACTATAATGTCCGCGTAAATCTCAACCGGCTCATCCTCGTGCTTGGCCTTGATTCCCGCTATCTTGCCGTCCTTCCTTATGACGTCCAAAGCCTCGGTTCTCGCCAGAACGTCGGCACCCGCTTTAGCGGCGTAGTAAGCCAGCATCTTGTCGAAGACCTTCCTCTCAAGAATGACGCCGCTCGCCTCCTTGTAGCGGAGTTCAAGTTCATGGCCGCTCGGGGAGTAGAGCTTGGCACCGTATATCTCGCGGTTGATGTAGCGCTTGCCGTAAGGGATGTCGTACTTGTCGAAGACCTTTATGCTTATGCCCTCCGCGCACTGCTTCGGGCTTCCGATGGCGGGCTTCTTATCGATGAGAAGGACCGAGTAGCCGGCTTTAGCAACGTTCCTCGCAACTATCGGGCCGGCGATTCCGGCGCCGACGACGACAACATCGTATCTCCAGCTCATTCTTTCACCTCCAGGGGTTCGGCGCTCAGCGCTCCAACGGGGCAGGCGTTTATGCATATCCTGCAGCTTATGCACTTGTCCTGAAAGAACTCCCAGCCGCTTGCGTGAACCTCTATTGCGAGCGTCGGGCAGACGCCCGCGCAGCCGCCGCAGAGATAGCAGCGGTCTTCGTTCACAAGGATTTTAATCTTCTCCGGCATCGTTTTCACCGCCAGTCTGTTTTAATCTGTCCTCGTCAATCTTAACGAGCCCGTCTTTTATTCTTAACGGTACGAACCTGTCCAGTTCACGGGCCTTGGCTAGAACCTCTCTCTCCTTGAGGTTCAACCTGTCGCTCAGCTCCTCCACGGTGACCCCCCCTGTGAGCAGAAGGTAGTGCAGAATAGCCAACTGGGTCATGTCTCCTATCTCGCGCAGGTAGGTCTCCTTTATTCTTCTCATAAGAACGTTGCGCCGGCTCTCAACGGCCTGGAGTGCCCGGAGAACATTTTCAAGCTCGGAGCTCAGCTCAATGAAATTTGCCACCATCTCGGTGAGGCTCCCCTTTCCCTTGGCCTCTTCGGACGGAACCTCTACATCTATCCCTTCGTTAAGGGGCTCCCCGAGATCCAGCCCGCGGTACCAGAAGAGGTTGGGAGTGATTGTGGTAACGTAGGTCTTGGAGATGGCTATGTCGTAGTACTTCCTCGCCGGCCCGATGAAAGGCCCCTCCCTCTCGTAAGACCTCAGAATTCCCTCGCGCTCCATTATCTTGAGGTGCTTTGCAACCGCCGTCGAGGAAACGCTGACCTTGCTGCTCAGAAAGCTGAAATAGCATTCGGTGCATGTGAGGTGGCTCAGCAGATCGCGCCTCACCCTGTTTCCCAGTATGTAGAAAATGTCTAGTTCAGTCATGACCAGCACCCACCCAAATCTGTTACGTAAAGCTTAAATATAGTGCATCCGACCCTAAGCTCGAACCAATGCCCGGTTGAAAAGTGGTTCACGGTGATTATAAACCTTTAGATGGGGAGGTGTACGGAAATGGGACTGATCAGCGATTCCGACAAGAAGGTGATAAAGGAGGAGTTCTTCTCAAAGCTGACCAACCCGGTAAAAATAATCGGCTTTACCGGGAAGGACCACTGCCAGTACTGCGACCAGCTCAAGCAGCTCGTCCAGGAACTCAGCGAGCTTACCGATAAGCTAACCTACGAGTTCCACGACTTCGACACGCCTGAGGGCAAGGGGATTGCCCAGAAGTACAGGATAGACAACGCTCCGGCGATAACCATCACCCAGAACGGTAAGGACATGGGCGTCCGCTTCTTCGGCCTTCCAGCAGGTCACGAGTTCGGGGCTTTCCTCGAGGATATCGTCGACGTCAGCAACGCGACCACCGATTTGATGCCCGAGAGCAAGGAGGAGCTCGCCAAGATCGACAGGGACGTCAGGATACTCGTCTTTGTGACGCCAACCTGCCCGTACTGTCCGCTCGCCGTTAGGATGGTCCACAAGTTCGCCATTGAGAATACCAACGCCGGCAAGGGCAAGATTCTTGGAGACATGGTCGAGGCCATCGAGTACCCGGAGTGGGCCGACCAGTACAGCGTCATGGCAGTGCCGAAGATCGTCATACAGGTCGATGGGGAGGACAAGGTCCAGTTCGAAGGTGCTTATCCGGAGAAGATGTTCATGGAGAAGCTCCTCGCCGCCCTCGAGTGACCCCTGCCCTCAACTTTTTTATCCCCTTTATGTCAATGTCCCCCTCTGTGCTTTTCCGGCTTTCCACGGAAAAGTTATAAATCCCGATCACAAGCCCAGGGCGGGGGAGTCCATGAGTATCGGTATCGGCGGCGTCAACGTCGGTTTCACCGGGGAACTTGACGATGGTTTTGAAAAAGGCTTTGGGAGTCTTTTCGCGAGGCGCTACCTCCCCGACGTCTCCATGGGATTGAGGGGGAGGAATGATGTTCTTATAGAACGCTTTCGGGGTGAGACCTTCCGGGTCTTCAGCGCGGTTTACGACCACCTCGGGAGAGACGAGTACAAGATAGAGTCCGCTGTTCCATCTGCCTACGGCAATGAGGCCCCGGTTTTCTTCATCCTCCAGGCGGCTGCGAGGGCGGGGGCAAAAGTTGGGAGAATCTTCGTAACCGACTCCGTCGGTGTCGTCGCGAGGAATGGAAAAGCCGTTCTCTTCGTCGGCTACCCCCACACCGGAAAGAGCACAATGTCGGTTCTTGCTCTGGCAAGCGGCATGCCGGTTCTGAGCACGGAGAACACGGTGGTTGAGGTTAGGGATGGGGGGCTCTACATCGTCGGCGGGACTGATGTTCTGGTCTACGACCCACGCGTTGAGGGTATATATGAGGTTGAGGTTCCCTACGATGAGCAGACCCGGAGCGGCTATCGCATAAAAGATCTACGCGGAGATGATCGGAGGAGAAGACTCCTCGAAGGGGGAGTCGAGATCGATATGATTGTTCTCCTTCACGCTGCCTTCAACTGCATGGAGGCGAGCTTCTCACTGATAACCGGTCGGAAGGTCCGGAAAACCCTCTGGTACTTCTCGACCGCCCTCATGAAGGGCCTCGACTACTACGAACCGATGCCGCTCCACGTTCCGATGAGCGAGGGGATAAGCAAAAACCTCCGCCTCTTCCTCGAGACAGCATCCGAGAGCTATTCGGGCAGGATGTTCGAGGCCTTTGGCAACCACAGGGCCGTTTTTGAAAGGGTTTTTGAGATGGAGTTCCCATAGAATGATGCCGTTTTTCTATTCACTTCGTTGAGATCAAAATTTCCAAAGCTGAATTTCAATAGGCCTTACCGTCTGGGGGACCTTCCTTTCCCTTGAGTGTGCTGAAACTCCAATCAAATTCTTCAATTCTCCTAGAGTCTTATTGCAACATACTATGTTGTTGACGTAGTCAGATATAGTAGAACCAACTTTCAATTCTCCTAGAGTCTTATTGCAACAGGCCCCCGATACCAAGTATACCCATCAGGAGCCACCACTTTCAATTCTCCTAGAGTCTTATTGCAACATGCAAAAAGAATAAAACGGTAAGTGAGGTGGTAACACTTTCAATTCTCCTAGAGTCTTATTGCAACACACGCAGGATAGTTTTCAGGCCAACCAGGCCTCCTGCTTTCAATTCTCCTAGAGTCTTATTGCAACGCAGTCTTAAACCCAGCCATTTCAAGTTTCGCCACCATCTTTCAATTCTCCTAGAGTCTTATTGCAACAGGGCGGAATTTTCCCTTGTTGGACCTACAAACGGATAAGAGAGCTCGAATCTTATAAGCTTTTCTCCAAAGGGGTCTCAAAACTCCCACCAAAAGCCTCGGATTCAAACGTTTTAACGGGAATAACAACCAATTCAAGTCCGCATAATCTCCCAATTTCCTGATGCACAAAACCATGCACAGGACTTCCAGAGACAGGAGTGGGGTTTGAATTAAGTTTTTCGGCCTTGAAACACGCCTTCAAACAAAACATCGCCTCCCTATAGAGTTGAGTGGGATACAAGCACGCTTCTGACTTTGTTGCATGTTTCGAAAAAATTTAGTTACATTTTAATTAATAGAACACAACAACTTGTTCGATAGTAATAAAATGTTACTAAAAACTTCCAGAATCCGGTTAGAGGATCTTTTTTGGAACGAACTGTTCAGGGAAGAATATTTTGAAATTAAAGCTGTCTCAACGTGATACAAAAAGGCCTAAAAGTCCTTCGCCCCAATTCATGTGGTGATCTCATGTACGTCATCATAGTCTACGACGTCTCCGTTGAGCGGGTGAACAAGGTGAAGAAGTTCCTCCGCCAGCACCTCCACTGGGTTCAGAACAGCGTCTTTGAGGGAGAGGTAACCCGGGCGGAGTTCGAGCGCATAAAAGCCGGCCTGGGAGATCTTATAGATGAGGATGAGGACTCCGTTGTCATCTACAAACTCCGCTCGATGCCCCAGAGAGAAACGATGGGGGTAGAAAAGAACCCGATAGAGGACATTATCTAAAACCATGCTACCAACGGCTCGTACTCCTTAACCCCAACGAGGTGCTTTATCAGCTTGTAGGCTTCCAGCCTTATCAGCCTCTGCTTCGTGACGTTCTTCTTCAGTTCTGGGTGCTTGACGCTCTTGGCCAGTTCGCGGTTGTAGTGCTCTAAGACGAGCTTCATGCCCTCTTTTGTCAGAAGGACGCCGTTCAGATCGCTCCTGAAGTGTTCTTTCCTGATTACTCCCTGCTTTACCAGCCGAGTCGCTATTCTGTCCGCTATGGCCGGCTTGAAGATTTCGCTCAGGTCCAAAGCTAAGGAAAACCTCCTCTCACCCGGCTCGTGGAGGTAGCTCACCGTCGGGATCAGCTGGGTGTTGTAAAGCTCGCTCACGATGGTGGCATAAAGTCTGGAGTTAAGGAAGCTTATCAGGGCATTCATCTCGTTTCCCGGCGGCCTCCTCATGCGTTTGACTATCCTGAAACCCTCAGGCAAGTGTTCATCCCAGCGGACGTAGTACTCCTCCCTGATCCTGGCCTCGACGTTCATGACGTCGGTTATCTTTCCGGCTCCTTCCAGCTCTTCAAGGAGTTCCTCAAGCTCCTCGGAGAAGCCGTCGGCGACCTTCCAGCGCTTCAGATTGCGCTCCATGTTGAGAGCCGAGCCTTTGACGAAGAGCTTCGCCAGCTTCAGCCTCTTTTCCTCCCTCAGATAGTGATCGGCCTGCTTTATCACAAGGTCGCCTGAGTGGAGCTTTTCTCTCGGATAGAAGCTGCCGTCGTAGTGGCCGTAGTGGTTGAAGAAGTGGACGGCAATTCCTTTCTGGGCAAGGAAATGCAACGCCTGAGAGCTTATGTTCACATGGCCGTAGACGTAGATGTCGTATATTCCCTCAACTGCCAGAGGCTTTCTCCCGCTGGCGTTCTCAAAGTAGAGGGTGTTCTCCCTCCGGAAGAGGTTTCCATCCGAGAAGAGGGTGAGGGAGCGTTTTCTCATACCATCACCTCAAACCCAGCACAGCTCGTAGTAGGCGCATTTTTTGCACTTCTTTGATTTGACCGGCTCCGGTGGGGCCGGCAGTGATTTTACCCTCTGAACCTCGCGTATTGCTTCCTCTACTTCCTCCTCGCGGCCGTCCAGCGTTACCTCCTTCGTTTCGTTGAGCTTCGGATAGTGGAGAACTGCTTTCGCTTTGATGCCGAGCCGTTTGAGATAGTAGATGTAGTAGAGCGCCTGCATCTCGTGGGCCCTCTCCATTGATTTTCCGAGTTTGACCTCGTGGACCTCTATGGTGTCTCCCTTCCGGATGAAGTCTATTTTTATGCCTCCTATCTGGACCTCCTTCTCCTCGCTGGCATAGCGCCTCTCGTGCAGGAACCTTCCGAGGTCAACCCACTCGTTCTCCTGCTCCATCGTAATGCCGTGTGAGAAATACCAGAGCTTGGTGGGGCATATGAAGAGGTAGTTGATTTCCGTGCCGCCGATGAGGAGTTCATTTAAGGGATATTCCGCAGTTAAATCCAAGTTGGAATTACAGTTTTGACTGTAATTTTCGTTACAGTTTCTACTGTTACAGTTTTGGATGTAATTCACAGCATATCTCCCCCGGTTAGAGGCTCCCTTAAGAGGCCCGTTTCAGGACTGTACTCAAGCTCCGCGACGAGGATGTGTTTTCCAGCTCCCCTGTCGCTGAGCCTGTGGAAGCTATCGCTCTCTGCCCAGTAGAGCCACATCGGCACGGGCACGAGGTAGCGGTGGGTTTCGATTCCCATTCCCCTCTCGATAAGCCTGAGAGCCTCGCCTGCGTAGGCACCCGGGACGGCCTCAAGCCCGTTGAACATCTCGTAGAACTTCCGCTCATCCTCTCCTTTTATAAGAGGTTTCACACTGTTAAAGACTTCCTTTGCGCGTTTTTTATAGTCCTGAACTTCCCCAGTCAACTTCTCTGAAATTACCGAGTATGCCCTGCTGACGAGTTCCGGGACGAGCGATTCCCTCAGCTCCTTCCCGTCAAGCTCTTCCAGCAGTTTAACGCTCTCCTCAACCACCCCGTAGTCTTTGTAAATCTTCCTGTCGGCCTCGGAACCTTTGGTTAAGACGTAAACATCTTCTATCCTTCCATTCCGCCATCCCTGCCTGTTAACTCTTCCAAAGCGCTGTACGAGTGCATCGAGCGGGGCCGGTTCGGTCAGTATCGTCGAGAAGCTCACGTCGAGCGAAACCTCCACCACCTGGGTCGCCACAACGAAGTCGTAATCGGTCATCCTCTCCAAGAGCGCTCTCTCCTTTCTCTCCCTGTCGCCGTGAGTGAACCTGCTGTGGAGGAGCAGAACGTTAAAGCCTCGCTCCTTTAGGGTATTGTAGGTGGCCACGGCCCTGTCAACGCTGTTGCAGGCTATGAGTGCCGGTCCCGAGTTCTCCCTCACCTTTCGGTGAAGCCCCAGCTCTTCCACAAGCTCCTCAACGGAGTCCATGCTTCCATCAATGGCATGAACTCGATGGCGGGTAAAGTTGTCCGCTTCCTCCGGCGGAGTCTTTAGCTCCCCGAAGGGCAGGGTCTCCCTGATAAGGCCCTCAAGGAAATCCGGCAGGGTCGCGGTCATGATCATGACCTTTGCCTTTAGCCGGGCAACTTCCTCGAGCATTGCGAGGATTATGCCGAGGATGTTTGGTTCGTAGGCGTGTATCTCGTCGAAAATCAGGAGCGAGCCGGCCAGTTCAGTTTTCAGCATCTCATGGAAGCCAACGCCGAAGAAGGCCTTCATGAGCTGGAACGGCGTTGTGACCTTCAACGGAGTGTATACCTTCCGGTAGAGTGAGCTGAGCCTCCTGTATCCCAGGGAGGACGAGTAGAGGTAGAAACCGGCGGAGCTGTGGAGAACTCCAACTAGTTCCGGGTCTGAGAAGATGCCGAGAAGCCTGCGGTGCATCGCGTTGATGCTCGCCTTGTAGGGGAGGACGTAGAAGATTCTGCTCGCTATCTCTTTTCCACTCCTGAAGGCGTTTTTGTTGGCCCAGAGAAGCGCGGCCTCGGTTTTTCCGTAGCCCGTTGGGGCTTTCAGGATGAGGTTTCCGCAGTGCTCCGATGCTTTTACCTGGAGCGGACGGAGCTTCCCGCGGGGGATCCTGAGTTCAAGCCTTTCCCCGATGTCTGGAAGGAGCGCAATGGAAGTCTCGCCGGCAGATGCGAGGTGATCGGAGGCGTTGAGGAGGCCCCTCATGAGGGTCAGGACAAGCCTTTCCTC